>JALZLY010000081.1 GCA_030858465.1 Deinococcota bacterium | reverse complement strand
CTTATCGCGGGATGCGGCACGCAGGACAACATCCTCGAGACCGACCACTCAAAAGAGACAGCGGCCATGCTCTTTACCGACGCCGACATCGACGCGGCGGAACTCGATCTTGCCGGCAGTATAGAAGAACTCACCGGTACGGAAAGCTCAAATGACCTCGCCAGCGAGGCACCGGAAGTTGTGGAGGAGTTTAGCCTTGACGAATCCGCCATGGAAGATGACTTTTCCACACAGGCGGTGCTCCCTGGAGCAGGCGGCAACATCGCGTATATTCTCCACAATCCCAACTGCAATAACTGCCAGTGGCAACTCTATCTGGCCGACCAGAGCGATGACAAAAAGACCGGCTTGCTCGCCAGCGGCCGGGAAATAGAATCGGTAGCCGTTAGCTTAGACGGCAACACCGTCGTCTTCGCCATGAAAGCTCCTGACAACAGCAACTTCGAAGTCTACCGCATGATCGTAGATGCCAAGAGCATTACCCGCTTGACCACGACGAGCTATGACGAAAACAACGTCTCCATGTCGGCGAATGGCAACACCCTGGTCTGGGAGGGAAGCAACGCTTCGGGCAAGCGCGCTGTTTTTATTCGCACATATAGCGGCGCCACTTTTACCGAGAGCCTCCTAAGCGTAAGCAGTGACCAGTTGCAGCCTTCGGTAAGCGGCAATGGCCGTTATATCGCGCTGGTCCGCCCTGTAGCAAGCGCTCACTACGTGCTGCGCTACGACAGGACCAGCAACAGCTATGTGACTGCCTTTGGGAGCACCAATGTGCTCGAGCATCCCAGCGTCAGCAGTGATGGCGTTATGGTAGCCGGGCTAGAGCACCTGCCTAATGGGGACCGGGTGCTCACAAGGAACTTGACTACCGGCATCTTCAAACAACCTGTTTTTCGCTCGAGTGGCTTAGAACACCCGCACATTACGGCGGATGGCAACTTCTTAACTTACAGCGCCTTGCAGAGTGGCAGCTGGCAGGTCTTCACCATCAATCTAACAACTGGGCAAACCGCGCAAGCAGCTACTTCTACTGCCACGACCCTCAACCGCTACGCCCCGTTCTGGCAAAAGGCGGTTACAAAGACGAGCAGCTCGAGCGATGAAGACCCTCCCCCCGCGGCTGGCGAAGGCCTCTCCCTGCGCATAAGCGGCGGTTCCAGCGGCAGGAGCAGTCGGTATATCGGCGCCAACGGCGGCGGCAGCGTACCGCCCAAGATGAGCGACATCCGCGACCTCGGCCTCACTACCTACCGCCTCTTCGGCGGCATGCAGACCTTCGAACCCACGGACGACGACGGCAACTACGGCTCGCCGGCAATTGCCGACATGAAGCGCGTCCTCGCCGGCAACCCGTCCCGCGTCGACGACTTCGTCAACTGGGCTGCCTTCGACAAGAACATGAGGGGTACAGGAAGCATCCTGAGGGAGCTGTACACGGTGCCGGGCATGGAACCGATCATGGTCCTGCGCAACAGCGCCAACTGGGGCACCTTCTGGGTGCCGAGGATGAATGTCACCGGTGCCGGCTGCAAGACCTCGAGCGGCCAAACCATCGTCTGGCCGCAGTTCAGCAGCGCCGACTGGAACGAGTGGTGGCAGCACGTCTTCGCGGTGGTCTACTGGATCAACGTCCGCAACGGTTCCTCCATGCGCGTCGACCGCTGGTCGGCCTTCAACGAACCCAATCAGCAGAAGTCCTCGAACTCGCAGGGCTGGTGCGGCACCAAGGCGCAGTACCTCGAGTTCGTCAAGTACACCAACGACGCCATCGACTTCGTCTACAAGACCTACCTGCGGGACCGCCCCCGCTGGGTCCACGGCGGCGTTCTGTCGACGGCCAGCGGCTGGGAGGACTGGTTCAGGCCGATGCTTAGAAACAGCAGCAGCTTCCACTCCTCGATGTTCGACGTGATCGACATGCACCCCTACTACGCCAACATGTCGACCCGCGTCAGCGTGGCCCGCCGCCTCACCCGCGAGAGCGGCGTCGCCTCGGAGGTGCAGAACTATCCCATCTGGGCCAGCGAGATGGGTGAATTCAAGAGCGGTCAGTGGGATAACCTCCCGCTCGTCATCAACAGCCTCGTCAACAACCTGATCGGCGGCTCCACGCCGGGCGACGGCCGCGTCGAGGGCGCCGCCCTGTGGCGCATGTACGACGGCTCGAGCGACTCCTGGGGCCTGATCAAGCGCGACGGCAGCCGCCGCGCCGGCTTTTACGCCATGCGCCTGGCCGTCATGGCCCTAAACGGCGGCAAGGTGGTCTATCCCACGCAACTCGCAACCGCAAACTCGAACATCTCGGCCATCACCACCCGCGAGGGCTCGGGAGGCTACAACCTGCTCATGACCAACCGCTCCTCCACGGCCTATGCGGTCAACGCCGATGTCTCCGCCCTGCTCGCCTCGGGCAGCGTTGACGTCTACGTCTTTAGCTCCTCGCGCAAGGATGCCGCAAGCCTGACCCCGCTGTCTTCGTTCGGCTTTTCTGATGGTCGGCTGCCCGTCAACCTGCCTCCGTCCTCGGTCGTGCTCGTCCGCTTCCGTTCCTGACGCGGCAAGGCCTAGAAGCACACTCTCCTAGCTCATAGACGGCGGCTTTCTCAGCGCTCGGAACAGAGCGCCCTGCCGCCCAGCCGGAGTAGTCCCGCCGGCACCGGCGGCAGGGCGCTCGAGCCCTTCCCTAGCTCGAGGCTGCTGTCACGGTTGACCCGGTTGCCGGCCCAGTTACGACGGTTGCCGCCCGGCGCTCAGCCTGCTGACGATGAGCATGTTGAGGCTGACGCCCTCGCGCTCCGCCTCGAGGGCGAGTTGCCGGTGCAGGCTCTTGGGCACGCGAACGTTGAACTTGCCGCTATAGCTCTCGAGGGCGCCGGGCTGGGGAACGGGATCGCCATGCTCGAATAGCGACTCGAGGGTCAGGCGCTTTGAGAGGTTGGCCTCTTTGATGGCCTCCTCGATGCTCTCGCCGTCGCCATGAGCCGTGGCGCCGCCGAAGTCGGGATAGACCGCGTAGTAACCACCGTCCTCCTCGCTCAGAGGGCGAATCGAGAGCGGATACTTGAGGCTTAGGTAATATTCCAGGTTCTTCTCGTCGCCTAACATCTACTCCTCCAGTCTAAGCTTTTCAGCAAGCAGCTTGAGGTAGACGCGCTTGACGGTCTGACCGCCTTTTTTGGGGATGTCGATACGGGGCGCGCCCGCCTTGCGAAAAACGTGGTGGCTACCCTCAGAGTTGTCCTCTACATAGCCGTGCCACTCCAGAATCTTTTTTACTTCCGAGAAGCGCATTTCGGTCGGGAAGCCCAGCAGTTTGCCGATCAGTTTCTCAGAGCGGCTCAGGCCTGATAGTACCAAATATGGTGGCGCAGGTCACCGATACATGACGGCATGATACGCCCTGCTGAGGGCTCTTCAGCAGCGTGGCGACTCTTGTGCCGCTACCGCGCCGAGATTGCCGCGTTGCTTCGCACGACTTCGCCCCTTCGGGAAGCTGCGCGAACTCTTCGAGACGTTGCGCGAGTCCTACGGAGTGCTTCGCGAAACTCGCTTCGCTCCACCCTTCCTGCGAAGTGCTGCGCGAATCGGGATACTTCGCTCCTCGCAATGACCCATCAAAAGAAGGCTGGCTGACTACCAGTAAAAACCATCAGGCCTTATAAGATCATAGGCAAGAAAGGAGCCTACTATGGCTGTGCAGCTGGATTTACCTCAAGAGGTTGTTGAGGCCGTAGGATCCAAAATGCTCCAACAAGAGGTCTTGGAGGGGCTTCTCTTAAAGCTGGTGAGCGAAGGGCGAATGAGCCTGGGCAAAGCTGGAGGGCTCTTGAACATGAGCCGCTGGGAAGCAATCCAGTGGTACACCGGCCACGACCTTGCGTATCCCAATCTGGACGAGGAGGAACTCGAGGATGAGCTCAGACACGCCCACGAGGATTGAGGCCGTCTTCGATACGAGCCCCTTGATCCTGCTGGACTGTCTTAGCTACACGTCGCTATTGCCACGGCTTTACCACGTTTTTATTCTACCCCAAGTTGCGGTGGAACTCGCTGCGAAACCAGGAGATCCAGGGAGCCAGTTGCCCAAGGAGCCGTGGGTGGAGCAGCAAGCGCCTGACCGTGCGACGCTCACAAAAGTAAGAGCCGAGCTTGCTGCCGATCCTGGTGAAGAGGGGCTATTGCCCTGGCGCTAGACCGCTCAGCCTGGGTGGTACTGGATGATCTGAAAGCGCGGCGGTATGCCCGGCACATGAACCTCCGCAGTTCTTGTGAAGTTCTCAGGGCTAAGAGCCACAATCTGGCGAGGGCAAGGGGAGCAGCTTCCACAATTTCTTTTGCATGGCTACTTGCCCTTCGTCTGTACCGGGGTTGCGGTAGTCTGGAGGCCAAAAGCACGCCGTGCCGACACAGTGCTGACACAGTGCCGACACAGTGCCGACACAGTGCCGACACAGTACCAAGGAGGGCTAGTGTTTGCGGGGACGTCCACCCTTTTGTCCGTTGGCTTTCGCCGCGGCGGCCTTGGTGTTAGAGGTGATGCGTCCGCCTTTGCGACCCAACGCCGCCATCCAGGCGCGGGTGCCAAAGACGCCTGCGAGCAAGCCTGGGATGTGCATATCGACGTCGAGAGTTTCCCAGTGGAGACCGGTTCCAGAGGGGGTGATTTCGACCTCGTCGAGCTCTTCGGGAGGGGCACCAGCTAAGCCTTGAAGATGATCGGCAGGGACGCCAAGCCAGGCCCCGTTGGTAAACCCGATCACGACCTCATGCTTTTTAGGGTCGTAGCGAGCTGTTTTTGCGCGGGGTTCATGCGCGGCAGCATCGGCAGCGGCTTGCCTTGCTGCCGCGATCTCCTCGAGCTCTTCGGCTATCACATGGTTACTCATGGATCACTCTCCACCTTTTTAAGAGCGCGTCATTGTGCGCTTTGACAATGGTTAGGGCTCGAGCAGCGTCTCTGTCGCTCATGCCTTGCGTCACCTCCAGGAGCTTGGGGCGCTGACCGTCTATGCCCAAGCTGACTTTTGCTTCGCCCCCTGCTTTAAAGACGTGTACGTGTGCCGGTTCGTGGTCGTTGGTGTAGATGCGCACGTTGAATCCGTCTGCTCTGAGTACCGTCGGCATTCATGATTCTCGAAGCCCGGCACGCGTGTAACTACAGCACATGACGATGCAAAGACGATAGTTCAACATGTGCCCAGCTTAACCCAAGAGCTTGGGTTTTTCAAGCAGTCCCACCTTATCGGCGACGATATGCTGCATCACGGCCTTGGTTTCTTCTGCCGACATCGGTCTTCTCGTGACCTGTTAGATCATTTATAGTAAACTCAAGGCCAGAAGCGGAGGTCTGCGAATGGACGACATGAGCCCTCTCAACCCGCCTGTGGATAAGGATGCTGCCTCTTGCGAGGCTCTGGTTGACCACTACCTTGCAGAAATGAAGCGTCTTCAGCGGCAAATGGCTGGTGACCGCGATGAACTTCTGAGGCTACAGGCGGAAACGCGCGCCATTTTGGATGATGTGATGGTGACGTTGACAGCGGCATAACCATCAAAAGCTTTCTGAGCTGGCAAAGGCGCTCTTCACCTTTGGGGAGACGCTGCAGCAGAACCGCGCCGATCTCAAAAAACTTCAGCAGGAAGTGCGGCGGCTCTCAACTGCTTTGCAACTACTGGCGCGTGAGGTTCAGCACATGCGTGAAACTGAAAGGCAGGAGCGAGAAATGATGAAGCTCCAACTGGAGAATGCACTGCTCAGGCTCGAGCGCAGATTGTCGCCGGGCAAAGACGAAGGTGACGAATAATGGAGGCCTCGAGCCCTTGCCTAGCTCGAGGCTGCCGTCACGGTTGACCCGGTTGCCGGCCCCAGCTATGACGGCTGCCTCCCGGCGCTCAGCCTGCTGACGATGAGCATGTTGAGGCTGACGCCCTCGCGCTCCGCCTCGAGGGCGAGTTGCCGGTGCAGGCTCTTGGGCACGCGAACGTTGAACTTGCCGCTATAGCTCTGTCCTGGCTCGGGGATAGGATCACCGTGCTCGAGGCAGGACTCGAAGAAGAGCTCCTTGGAAACATCGGCATCGGCAATGGCCTCG
>JALZLY010000080.1 GCA_030858465.1 Deinococcota bacterium | reverse complement strand
AGCACAGGGACAACGCCCTGTGCTCAGCGAATTGTGCCTTGGGGAAGGGTCTAGCCTTGTTTGGCCTCTTTGTACAACTCTGCCACCTTGTCCCAGTCCACCACGCTCCAAAAGGCGCTCACGTAGTCGGGGCGCTTGTTTTGGTACTTGAGGTAGTAGGCGTGCTCCCAGACGTCTAAGCCCAGGACGGGGGTCTTGCCCTCCATCAAGGGGCTGTCCTGGTTGGGGGTGCTGATCACCTCGAGCCCGCCGCCGTTCACCACCAGCCAGGCCCAGCCCGAGCCGAAGCGGCCCTTGGCGGCGTCTTCGAACTTCTTCTTGAAGTCGTCGAAGCTTCCAAAGGTGTCGCTGATGCTGTTCTTCAGCTCGCCCGCGGGCTCGCCGTCCGCGTCGGGGCTCATTACCTGCCAGAAGAGGTTGTGGTTGTGGTAGCCGCCGCCGTTGTTGCGCACCGCGGTGGAGAGGCCGTCCACGCCACGAGCGAGGATCGCCTCGATGGTCATGTTTTCCATCTCAGTGCCCTGAACCGCGTCGTTCAGGTTGGTGGTGTAGGTGTTGTGGTGCTTGGTGTGGTGGATCTCCATCGTCTTGACGTCGATATGGGGCTCGAGCGCGTCGTAGGAGTAAGGAAGGTCGGGTAGTTTGAAAGCCATAAAGTCCTCCTTGGTGGATCAGTGATCGGCTAGCTGTCCAACTCCCATCATAACAAGGGGGTTTGAGCACACATTTCTTAGGCTTACAAACGGGCGCGCTAGCGTGGCTAGCTCCTTTTGGGATCGCTGTGGCGGTTAGGTGGGGAAGCAAGCTTTCCGTGCCGAAACGAGCTGATAAGGTGTAAATGCGTCCGTTATCTTGACATTATATACGCAATTCGCATATCATCGAGCTATCTACTCCGGCACTTGCGGGATTGACATTAGGTTCCAGAGATAGGTTCCAGAGATAGGTTTCAGGCATAGGTTTCAGGCATAGGCGCACATGACGAAGTATCAGCAACTCGAGAAGACCGACCGGTTGATCGTCGACCTGCTCCGCACCGACGGTAGGATGGCCTACCGCGAGCTCGCCCGGCGCCTGGGGGTCTCCGAAGGCATGGTTCGCAAGCGCGTCAAGCGGCTGCTGGACGCCGGCTGGCTCCGCATCCTCGCGGTGGCCGACCCGCTCGAGATGGGCGTCCCCGTGCTCGCCACCACCTACGCCAAGGTGAGCCCGCAGCACCTCGAGCGCATCACCGACAGGCTCGCCGGCTGCGACACCGTCCGCTATGTGGCCATCGGCGTGGGCAGCCACAACCTGGTGGTCGAGTCGCTGCACAAAACCAACGCCGAACTCCACGACTTCATCCAGCGCGAACTGGGATTGGAGGGGATCATCAGCAGCGAAACCATTCAGGTCGTGAAGATCAAGAAGAGCGTCTGGGACTGGCCCGTACAGGTAGACGCTGACGCGCACGAGTCCAAGCACGCCATCCATAAAGGAGCAGCCGTATGAAGAGAGTTCGCAGCATCGCCCTCATCGCCCTTGTTGCCTTCGGCTTGGGCTTCGCCCAGCAGCGCGGCGGCACCCTGAACGCTGCCTGGGCGCAGAGCCCGGTCGGGCTCGACCCGCACACCATCAGCGCCATGTCGAGCTTTCAGGTGCTCGAGAACGTCTTGGACACCTTGGTCACCCTCGACCGCAGCCTCGACATCGTCCCCTCGCTGGCCGAGAGCTGGCGCGTCAGCGAGGATAACCTGAGCTGGACCTTCGAGCTGCGGCAGGACGTCGTCTTCAGCAATAGCCGCCCCATGACCGCCGACGACGTCGTCTACACCTACAGCAGGATGCTCGACCCGGAGACCGGCTCGGGCAACGCCTGGATGCTGGCTGGCGTCAGCGACGTCAGCGCCGAGGGCGACCACACCGTCACCTTCACGCTCGAGGCGCCCAACCCCGGCCTGCTAGGCAAGTTGGCCATGAACAAGGCCGTCGGCATCATCGCCCGCGAGAGCGTCGAGGAGGGCACCATCAACACTGCGCCCATCGGCACCGGCCCCTTCGTGATCGCTGACTTCCAACCCGGCGTCGGCGTGCAGCTCGAGCGCAACGAACTCTACTGGCAAGAGGGCCTGCCCTATTTGGACGCGGTGAACATCCGCGTCATCGCCGACGACACCGTGCGCAACACCGCCTTGATCAGCGGCGACGTCGACTGGGTCTTTTCGGTGCCGCTGCAGACCGTCGAGCGGTTGCGGGAGCGGGACGACCTCGTCGTCGACGAGGTGCCCGCAGGGGCTTACTACTACATCGGGCTGAACCTGCAGCGCGAGCCCCTGAGCGACCCGCGCGTCCGCCAGGCGATCGCCTCCGCCATCAACCGCGAGAACATCGCCGCGGCCGCCGCCTTCGGCAACGCCGAGCTGACCCAGGACCCGATTCCCTCCTCGAGCGCCTGGCACATGGGTTACGCGCCCTACGAGCAGGACCCCGAAGCGGCCCGCGAGCTTCTCGCCGAGGCCGGCTACGGGGATGGTTTCGAGCTCGAGATCATGCCCACCACCGAACTCGAGGAGACCGTCCGCATGGCCCAGGTGATCCAGTCGGACCTCGTCGGGATCGGCATCCGCGCAACGATCCGCACGCTCGAGTGGGCCGAGTGGCTCGAGGAGCAGGCCGCCGGCAACTACGACTCTTACGTGCTCTCCTGGAACGGCCTCATCGACCCGGACGACTTCTTCTACGCGCAGCACCGCAGCGGCGAGGTCTTTAACGTCACCGGCTACAGCAACCCCACCGTCGACGAACTCTTGGACCGCGGCCGCCGCACCCAGGACGCAAGCGAGCGCCGGACGATCTACGAGGAGGTCAACCGCCTCATCGTCGACGAGGCGCCCTACATCTACCTCTACAACCCGCTCAACATCCAGGCCTACCGTCCGGACGTCAGGGGCTATGAAGCTCGCCCCGACCAGGCCATCCGCTTCACCGAGACCTGGCTTGAGCGGTAGAGACCCGCGGGG
>JALZLY010000079.1 GCA_030858465.1 Deinococcota bacterium | reverse complement strand
CCGGGCGTGGCGAGCACCTGCCGCCACTCGAGCACAAAGCCCTTTCGCTCCTCTCGGGTCTTGGGCGTGAAGGTCTCCTGGACTCCCAGCCAGACGATCACCCCGGCGATGAAGAGCAAGACGGCGGTGCCGTAGAAGGCCGCCCTCGGCCCGACCGCGTCGAAGAGCAGCCCGCCCAGGATGGGGCCGAGCGCCACCCCGCTCCAGGTGCCGACCTGCAAGAGGCCCATCGCGTAGCCCGTGCGCTCGCGCGGCGCCGAGGCGGCGACCAGGGCGTTGGTCGCGGCGACGGTGCCGGTTACCAGGCCCTGGAGGGCCCGGAGCAGGACGAGCTCCTCGGCCGAGCGGACGAAGCCCATCAAGAGGATGATGATGGCGCCACCGAACATCGCCCGCTCGACCATGCGCTTGCGCCCGTAGCGGTCGGCGACGCTGCCCCAGATCGGCGAGGCGATCATCATGGTCAAGGCCTGCGCGGAGATGACCAGGCCCGCCAAGAGCTCG
The DNA here is from genome assembly GCA_030858465.1 of Deinococcota bacterium. Taxonomy (NCBI): domain Bacteria; kingdom Thermotogati; phylum Deinococcota; species Deinococcota bacterium. The sequence continues at coordinate 2,624 of JALZLY010000079.1, read as the reverse complement.
ACGCTGAGGCCGCTCTGGCTGCCCAGGGCGCCGACGTAGAGGGGCAGGAAGGGAAAGATGCTCGAGAAGCCCACCGCGGTGACGAGCTGGGCGAAGATGAGGATGTAGAGGTTGCGCTGCCAGGCTTCCATAGCGTTGTCGAGCCATAGCGTTGTCGAGCCATAGCGGCCGAATCGCCAGCTATCCTAACGCCGCTCGTGCGGCAGGAATGTTCAGTTGTCAAGTCAGTTGTTAAGACGGATCAGGCGGGTACTCGTAGGGCAGCACGATGAGAGACTTCGCCGCCGCACAACAACGCCAAGAGCCGGGGCTAATGGTGCGCGTCGTCAATCGTCGACTTCTGCAAAAAGCTGCCGAACAAGACTCCCGCGGCCGCCAGGACGCTGATGCCCGCGCCGATCAGTAGGGCGTATCCGATAATGGCTAAAAAGGTCGACATGTTTCACCTTCCTCTGGGTGTCATCATATGGGTGTCATCATATGGCTGTCATCATACCCGGCCGCGCCGCTTCGAGTACAATGGTTTCCGATGGTTTCAGCTTGGGAGGGTAGCGTGTTCAAGCGTTGGGGTTTCACCGTTCTGCTGCTTGCAATCCATGCCTGTGTGGGACTTGTCGGGGCTCGAGCCGGCGAGCCGCTCGTCACCGCCATCCAAAGCTACGACTACGACGCCTTTGACGACCTTGTCGCCAACCGGGTAGGCATCGATCGCCGCGACGCTCAGACTATGACCCCGCTCATGCACGCGGTCCTCAGCAACGAGGTCTCCTTCGTCGAGACGCTCATCCGCGCGGGGGCGGAGGTCAACGCCAAGACCCGCTTCGGCTACAGCCCTCTGCACTACGCGGCCTTTACGAGCGAAGCCGTCGTCAGGAGCCTGGTGTACTGGCGAGCGGAACTCGAGAGCCAAGACGAAGGGGGCAACACGCCTCTCCTGCTCCTGGCCGCGGACCCCGGGAGCGACCCGGCCATGCTGCGCCTGCTCCTGGGGCTCGGCGCGGACATCGCCGCGGTCAACGCGGACGGGGCGACCGCGCTCATCTTGGCCGCTCGGCACAATCCGAATGCCGAAGTCCTGGGCATCCTTTGCGGTGCAGGGGGCGAGGTCCTAAACGCCACCGACGCCCTGGGCAACACCGCGCTCAGCTACGTCATGGGTGGGCTGTCCGAGGAAGGGGAACTGCAACGGGTCGTCACCAACCAGCGAGGTATCCATACCCTGCTCGACTGTGGCGCCGATGTCAACAGCGAGATAAACGGCCGACTTCCCCTAGAGCTCGCCGAAGCGAACATGCACCTTCGCGGCAGCGCCTCCTACTGGCGCATCAACGATCTCACCGACAGGCCCACGGAGCTGGTCGGCCTTGGTCCACAGGGCGGCACGGGAGCTATCAGCCCCAGGCCCGTGAGGCTGCTCGTGGGTGAGCAGGAAAGCTTTACCTTTCAGATCGGGGAGGCTCCTGTCGCTTCCGTTCGCTGGCAGGCCGCCCTGGGGCAGATCGACGCTTCCGGGCTCTACCTGGCGACGGCGCCGGGCCGGGAGAGCATCACCGCCACCAACCGGAAGAACGAGCAGGAGACCTTTACCCTCATCTTCGTCGTAGAAGACCCTTGAGCCAAAGCTGCAAACAGCTTGACCCGGTTCGGCCTTTGCGGCTCAGCTCTCGAGGCGTCCATAGGCCCGCAGGGTCCGCAGGGCGCCAAGGCTGACCCAGCTGCGCCACGCCAGTTCGCAGCCGGGGCTGAGGGCCGGCCAAGGGACGAGCCAGCCGCCGTCCTCCTGCTGCTGAGCGATGAGTTCGTCAAGGTTCGCCCCGATCACCTCGTCGCTGAAAAGGGACCGGCAGGGGTGGTCCGGCGTCGGCGCCCAATCGAGAGGCTTTTTCACGTAGCCGCTCTCGTGAACACCGGCAACCAGTCCTGAAGAGAGAAGATGCTCTTGCAGACGCTCCAACTCGCGCTCGGCCCGGTCGCGGCCCTGAACGTGGTGGAGGAAGGTGAGAACGACCGCCATCTCGTGCATATCCTCCGGCAGGCGGTCAGGGATGTTTTCCCAGCAGTAAAGCGTCGCTCCTTCCAGCCAGGGATGGTGGACGTGATGTTTGTGGAGTAAGCCTGCAAGGGCGGCGGTGGGGTTTAGCGAGGCAGGAGGGTCGTCCTTCGTGCTCCACCAAGGAGCATGTGGATAGCCCTGAACGGAAGGCAGAACGAAGGGAACGCCGCCCTCCCCGGTGGTGATGGTCAGGAGAAAATCACAGGCGCGCTGCGCTATCTCTTCGTCAAAACCCACTTCGTCCATAATTTCCAGCGCGTGTTGAACGGGGACGGGCTGACTGTCCGGGCAGCGGATGTCCGGCTCGAGCGCGTTGCCAAAGCCGCCGTCCTCGTTCCGGTAGGCCGCTAAGGCCGCGAGCACCGCTCCCCTCGAGCCGCTCCTAAAGTGAAAGGCGAAGCGCTGCCGCTCCAAGAGACGGGCGTTTTTCCAAATAAACGTTTCTGCACGCGTTAAAACGTCGTTCATGGTAGTTCCTCCTTGTAGAACTGGTAGAAAAAGCTCGACTTTCTCGAATTGAGGGCTACTCACCCTGCAACACGGAGATAGTGCGCCCAGTAGCCTTTGTAGT
>JALZLY010000078.1 GCA_030858465.1 Deinococcota bacterium | reverse complement strand
ACCGTGCACGAGGTGGCGGCGGCCTGTCTGGGCACGGAGCGCGTCCTGGGCGTCCTGCCGGCCGGCAGCGGCGACGACTTCGCGGTGGCGCTGGGGCTCGAGCACCACGGCTTGGCGGCGGCGCTGGCGGCGGTCCTGGCGGGCAAGACAGCCTGGGTGGACAGCGGCCGGGTCAACGGCCGGCCCTTTTTCAACGCCTTGGGCAGCGGCTTCGATGCCGACGTGGCCTACGCGGTGCGCCACGCGCCGAGCGTCTTCAGGGGGCGCAACGCCTACTTCTACGCGATCTTGAGCACGCTCGGCCGCCTCGAGGCCGTCGGGGTAGAGGTCGAGGCCGACGGCGCGCCTTTCTACGCCGGGCCGGCGCTCTTGGTGTCGCTCCTAAACGGCCCCAGGGTGGCGGGCGCCTTTCTGTTCGCGCCGGAGGCCAGGGTGGACGACGGCCTCCTGGACGTAGTCGTGGCCGGCCGCTTCGGCCGCCTGGGCACGCTCGGCTTGTTGCCCAGGGTGATCAAGGGCCGGCACCTGGGCCACCCCGAGATCCACCACACCCGCGCGCGTCGCGTCGCGGTGCGCTGGTCGCGGCCTCGCGTGGCCCACATGGAGGGCGAGCTGTTGCCGGCGAGTGAGCGCTTCGATATCGAGCTCTGCGCTCGCGACCTGTGCGTGTTCGTGCCCTCTTCCCAGCCGCCAACCCCAGCCGCCAACCCTAGCCGAGCAGCGCCATGCGCACGAGCTCGCTGACGGCTTTGGTGGGTGAGCGGGAGAGGAGCTTGCTGGTGTGGCCAAAGGCGGCGACCGCACGCTCCGCGCGCCTCAACATCTCTTCGAAGGTCGCCTCGGGCATGTTGAGGGCGGGGGTGAGGCGCACCGTGCGGCTGGCGTTTTGACTGTAACAGGCGTGAATGCCCGCCTGATGAAGGCTGCGAACCGCCAGCCCTCCCACGAGCTGGCTGATGATGGTGCTGGGCACGGGCAGCGCCCGGGAAGCGAGCACCGGTTGCATGGCGAGGTTGTAGGCCCTGATGAGCGCTTGCTCAAAGGCGGGGTGGGTCGGAAGAAGAGGCCTCAGCTGCAAAGCGAGCAGCATGCCGGCCACGCGAGCGTCCTGGATATAGTCCGGATAGCTGGCCTGCAGGGCCTTTAGGACCGCTCGGCCGCGCTCTCCCAGGGCGCGAGCGCGCTCGACCAGATCCTCTTCGACGATCAGCTCGAGCGACTTGAGGCCCACCGCCATCGCCAGCGAGCCGCCGCCGAAGGTGTTGGAGTGGCGCTTGAAGTAGACGCCGCCCAAGAGGCGCTTGCCGACCCACTTGCGAGCGATGGTCGCGCCGATGGGCACTACGCCTCCGCCCAGCGGCTTGGCCAAGGTGATGATATCCGGGTCGAGCCCGCTGGCGACGCTGGCGAACCAGTGGCCGCTGCGCCCCAGTCCCGTCTGAATTTCGTCGGCGATGACCACGATGCCGTGCGCTTGGCGAATGGCTTCCAGCGCCGGCAAAAAGTCCGCGGGCGGGACGATGACGCCCGCCTCCCCCTGCAGGGGCTCGAGGATAATCGCGGCTACCCTGGCCGGCCCGAGCGCCCGCAGCTTGTCTCTGAGGGCCTGGCTGTCGCCGTAGGGCAAGGTCACGATGCCCGGCAGGAGCGCGAAGGAGGACTGAAACTCCTCGTTGGGCGTCACGCTCAGCGCCCCGAAGGTCTTGCCGTGGTAGCCGCGGCTGAAGGTGATGATGTATTCGGCCCTGGGCCGGGCGGCCTTGGCGAACTTGAGGGCGGCCTCGACCGCTTCGGCGCCGCTGTTGGAGAAGAAGACCTGGCTGTCTTCGTGGCTGGGGGCCACCGCCGCGAGCAGGCTGACCAGGTTGGTCTCCAAGGCCGCGCGCCAGTCCGAGGCCGACTGCTGCGGAAAGCCCATGCTGCGGCTCTCGCTGAGAAAGCGCTCGACAAAGCGCAGCAGCGGCGGGTAGCCCTCGCCAAAGGGCAAGGCGGCGTAGCCGCCGGCGTTGACGAGGTGACGGCCCGTCTCGTCCTCGAGTTCCCAGGGGTTCAAGACCTTGAAGGGACCGCCGATGCCCAAGATCTCGAGCAGCCTGATCAGGTCGCCGTTGCCGTGCCGCTCTTCCAAGGCGATGACCCGCTCCCGGTCCAGCCCCGCGAAGACCTCGGCGCTCGACACCGGGAGACGTGTTCTGGGCGTTTGGGCGGGCGTGCCCGAGGCCCGCTGACCCGAGGCCCGCTGAGAGGCCGCCTGTGAGGCCACCTTAGGGCGTGGCCTCGAGGGCGGCCCGGTTGCCCGCCTGGTCGTAGGCCACCACCCGCACCGCGCCGCCCGTCTGCAGGGTGGTCATGGTAAAGCGCCGCTGCTCGGCCGGCGCGAAGTAGAGCTCCTCGTCGTTGACCAGGATCCGGGCGACCAGGTTGTTGTCGGTCACCACCCCGGACACCCTGAGCTGGTTGCCGGGCACCGGCTCAACCCCTTCGATGGTGATGACGGGAGGCTCCTCGTCGATCTGGATGAGGTAGTCGAGGGTGGTGCTGCGGCCGCTGCTGTCGGCGACCTCGATCCGGTACTCCTGCTGGCCGCCGCGTACCCCCTGGACGCGAAAGCCGAACTCCACCAGCTTGTTGCCGCGCTCGCCCGCGTAGCTGGGGTCGCTCATGAATTCGCCGCCGTTCACCCGGATGGACAAGATGCCGTCGTCGTCGAGCGCGTAGCCTCTGACCTCGAGGCCCTCGGCGCGCTGCACCGTGCCGGCGGGAGGCGAAGTGATGGTGACGACCGGCGCGAGCGAGTCGGGACGGCTCAAGCAGGCGCTGAGGAGCAGGCTCAAGCCGAGACCCAGGCCGGGACCCAGGCCGAGACGGGAAAGGGCGCGTGTCATCTTTTAGAGTCTACCCCAGCGGGGACGGTAGGAGCGCAAGGGCAACACCTCGAGGAGACTTTTGTCTGGCGCCTGTCTGGCGCCTGTCTGGCGCCCTCAGGTATAGCGCAGCAGCCACCCCGCCACCATCGCCAGCGCCCAGCCTATCGCCAGCAGGCTGGCCGCGCCCGCGACGCGGTCGGGCAGGGCGGCGTTGGCGGGACCCAGGCCCTGGCGCAAGAAGCCCCACAGCAGCCCGCCCAGAAGCCCGCCCGCGTGGCCCCAGAGCGAGACCTGGGGGATGGCGACCGAGAGGACCATGATGATGGCCACCCACTGCAGGAGCGAGCGCGTGAGGGAGCGGTCGTAGGGATTCTTGCTGTTCAGGGTGTCGGCCAAGAGCGCCCCGGCCACGCCCAGGACGCCGCCCGAGGCGCCGACTAAGACGAGCTGGTCGCCCGCCTGCATGACGGACGTCAGGTAGGCGCCCGCCGCCGTGCCGAAGACAAAGGCCGCCAGAAGGCTGCCCCAGTGCCGGCGCGCCTCGTAGAGCCGGCCCAGGTCGAAGAGCACCCAGACGTTGAAGCCGACGTGCAAGAGGCCGAAGCTCGAGCCCAGGCTGGCGTGCACAAAGGCGGTCGAGAGGTAGCGCCAGGGCGCGTCGGACTCGGGCACCTGCGAAAAGTTGAGCAGAAAGGCCGCGGCGGCGTGGGCGGCGTCGGGCCCGAGCGCGCGCTCGAGCCAGGTCTGCACCCCGTAGGCCGCCAGGAGCGCCAGCGCCAGGCCGAGGG
>JALZLY010000077.1 GCA_030858465.1 Deinococcota bacterium | reverse complement strand
TACTTGGGCTGAAAGGCGTGTAGAGTAGAGCCACATGTTTTAAGAAGGTGACACCGTGACCGATGAGCACAGCTTTACTATTATTCTCGAGCCGCAAGCGAACGGCGGTTTTACGGTACTCGTGCCTGCACTGCCAGAAGTGATTACCGAAGGTGACAGCGAGGAAGAAGCCCTAGCCATGGCCAAAGAAGCTATCGAGCTTGCCCTCGAGTATCGCCGTGATCACGGCATAGACATTCCAGGCGACACCGCCCCGGAAATCCGCAAGGTCAACATCGTCCTTGCGCTATGAGCCCTAAGCTTCCAGCGGCCAGCGGCAAAGAAACCATCCGCGCGCTTCGGCGGGCGGGTTTTTTTGTCGCCCGCATCAAAGGCAGTCACCATGTCCTGGCGCACCAGGACGACCCCACCCGCACTGTCATCGTGCTCGTCCACGCTAACCGGTCCCTCAAGCCCGGTACCCTAAGCGGAATCATCAAGCAAGCTGGCCTAAACCTCGACGAGTTCCTCGAGCTTCTCTAGCAACGACGCGTCTAATCTATAACGCATGCGTTCACCTGACATGGTTCTCACACAGCAGCTAAACACTATCACTTTTTGGCGGGATGAACGAGCGCCACTGAATAACGAAACGTGTAATTTCAGATGGCACTTCGTTGCAGCTACGCTACCTCGAGGCCGTCGAAGACGCCTACCAGCAGGCCGTAAGATCGCTGGACGTATAGCCCGCCCCACTTTGCCGCTGATGACACGGCCGCTAGGTTAGGGCCTTGGTTACGATCAATTGAGGCGACTTGGAGAGGGTGACGAATGATCGAACAAAGCATCGTGTTTGGCGCACTCCTCTTAGCCCTGCTTCTCTTCGTATGGGGAAAATGGCGTTACGACCTCGTCGCCCTCCTGGCGCTCTTGGCGGTAGCCGTGACGGGCGTCGTGCCGGCCAGCGAGGCCTTCCTTGGTTTCGGTCACCCCGCGGTCGTGACCGTAGCGGCAGTCCTGGTGGTCAGCCGCGCGCTCCTCAACTCAGGCGTGGTCGACGTCATCACCTCATGGATGGCTCGAGTTGGCGAGCGGCCGGCCTTGCAGATCGCCGCCCTGACCGGCCTGGCAGCGTTGTTATCCGGCTTCGTCAACAACGTAGGCGCGCTGGCGTTGCTCATGCCTGTCGCGATTCGCATGGCCCGCAAGGGCAACACCTCACCGTCGCGGCTACTCATGCCGCTGGCCTTCGGTTCGCTCCTGGGCGGCATGACGACCCTGATCGGCACGCCACCCAACATCATCATTGCGGAGTTCAGGGCGACCGTGGCGGATGAGCCCTTCCGCATGTTCAGCTTCATGCCTGTCGGTGTGGGGGTAGCGCTGGCCGGCTTGCTGTTCGTGACCCTCGTGGGCTGGCGTCTGATGCCCCAGCGCGACGCGCAAGCCTCCTCCGAGGCGCTCTTCCGGGTCGAGGATTACGTCGCCGAGGTGCGCATACCTGAAGGCGCGACGATGGTCGGTAAGACCCCTCGAGGCTGCGGTGGACGCGGACGTGACGGTCCTCAGCCTGGTCAGGCGCGAGCGGCGCCTGCCTGTGCCCTCGCGCTTCGAACCGCTCGAGGCGGGCGACCTGCTGGTGGTGCGGGCTGACTCGGAGGCGCTGGAAGCGCTGACCAGCGAGGCGGGCCTCGAGCTTGGCGCCGAAGAGGACGAGGACGCCTGGGGCAGCAAGGCGCTCGAGGCCGACGAGATGAGCGCAACGGAGGCCGTCATCATGCCCCGCTCACCCCTCATCAACCGTACCGCCGCCCAGCTCAACCTGCGCTGGCGTTACGGGCTGAACTTGCTGGCGGGCGCGCGTCAGGGCGCGCGCTTGCAGTCGCGGCTCAGCGAGATCCGCTTTCAGGCGGGTGATGCCTTGCTGCTGAAAGGGGAAAGCGGCCGCCTGCAAGAGGCGCTGGCTGACCTCGGTTGCCTACCCTTGGCTGAGCGGGAGCTGCGCCTCGGGTAACCCCGCCGCGTCATCCTTTCGCTGGCTGTGTTCGGCGCGGCGCTGGTGCTGGCGGCGGTTGGCGCTCTGCCGGTGCAGTTGGCGTTTGTCGGGGCGGCCGTGCTGATGGTGATGCTGGGGCTTCTTTCATTGCGTGAGGCGTACGCCGCTGTGGACTGGCCGGTCATCATCCTGCTTGGCGCCATGATCCCGGTGGGTGGCGCGCTCGAGGCTACGGGCGGCGCTGCACGGCTCGCTGGAGTTCTGTTGGGGTTAGCCGAGGCGCTGCCCGCAGCTGTTACCCTCGCTGTCGTTCTGGTGGGCACCATGTTCCTCTCCGACCTAATCAACAACGCCGCCGCGGCCGTCCTCATGGCGCCTATCGCCATTAGCGTAGCGCAAGGTCTGGGAGCCTCGCCGAACCCCTTTCTCATGGCGGTGGCTATCGGTGCCTCCTGCGCCTTCCCCTATCGGCCACCAGTCCAACACGCTGGTGATGGGACCGGGCGGCTACAAGTTCAGTGACTACTGGCGTATGGGTCTACCGCTCGAGGTGATCATCGTCATGACGGCGCTGCCACTGCTGCTGTTCTTCTGGCCGCTCTAGGTCTCGCGCTTCTGAGGAGCACCTGGTAGCCCTAGCGCACCTCAGTTGCCTTATCCTGCCCTCTTCTTCCTGGGGATCGAGGAGGCCGTCTTGGAAGACAGCTCTGCGCTTAGGGCCTGTAAAGAAACTACTTCCCATTTTCAGCTGAACTGCCCCTGATCCGTTAGAGGTATACAATAAGGGACTCTGAATATTGACGAGTGCTTGGAGAGGATCATGACAGCGTCAGACGTCCACCTTTGTCAGTGCCGCCATTGCCAACAACAAGCCGAGCATCCTGATCAGCAGCTTCACCAGCAGATGAACCTGTTCTTGAGCCGTTTAGTCTCGCTGAAGGTCTTGCCGCAACTCTTGCAGAGCACAGGGGCACTGGCCCCGCCCTAGTGGGCGTGCTGTGGTAACGCCTTTCCTTCTTCTGCGACCGAAGGAAGTCCCCGTGGGATGGACATTGATGTTGCCTGCACCTACCCTGCCTCTAGCTTTTTCGCGTAGCTCCCCGCAGGGACAGTCGGGATTGGGGCAGAATTGTTCGCAAGGGTTCATCGGACACCTCCGGTTTGCTTACCTTCAGTGTCCTTGATGAACCCCCTTTAGATCAACCACGATTCCCTATGGTGGTACCACCATAGGGGAGTACAATAACGAACAATGATCGTAAATAGCCAGGTACAACAGGCCCTCGAGCGCATGCTGGAAAAACTCATCACCGAGTATAGCCCGGAGAAGGTCATTCTCTACTCGGCTTAGAGCAGATCCGGCGATCACAGTACCTATCACTATCCAATGACCCCAAAGCAAGGCCTGAGCATGCGTTAAGGTAATACGAATGTGTTACACTCTAAGTTATGCCTGCGTTTGACTGGGACGAAGCAAACCGCGAGCACATCGCCAAGCACGGCTTCACGCCCGAAGATGCCGAAGCGGTCATATACGACCCGAACCGCATCCGAGCAGACACCTACAACAACCGCAGCGAGCGGCGCAGCGGCGTGATTGGGCGGGGTGTCGGCGGTGACGTCCTGCACGTCGTATTCGTGGTGCGTGAAGGCAAGATCCGCCCATTTCACTGCCGCCTGGCAACCACAGCCGAAAAGAGGAGGTATAGACGATGACCCAGGCAAAGGAGAGACCCGAGAAAACAGAGGACGGCTTCACCATCATCTACGACGCCGCCGACATTCCGACATTCGCTAATGAAGCTGAGGAGGCGACCTACTGGGACACCCACACCTGGAGTGAGGAGCTGCTCGACCGCTTTGAGCGAGTGCCTTTGGAAGGTGACGAGCTGTTTCCACCCGCTCGTCCTAGAAGTGCCAGCAAGCGGCCCGTCTCGATACGTTTCGACGAGGACACCATGACGCGGCTGAAACAGCTGGCCGGGAAGAAGCACACCAATTATCAGACGCTCGTCAAGAATTTCGTCAACGAACGCCTTTACGAAGAAGAAAAGCGTGAGGGAATCTTGTAACGTCTACAGCCGCGGCCGCAGCGAGGAGGTCACGGGCGAGGCCTTGAAGCGCAACGGCCAACGCGACAAGGTCGTGCTGGCGACCAAGGTGCACGGCAGCGACGCCAGACCGACCGGGCCTTCGTGATCGAAGGGTTGCAACCCCTGGTCGCGGCCAAAGGCTGCACGATGTCGCAGTTCGCGCTGGCTTGGTGCGTGCAGCAGCCCGGCGTGACCAGCCCCATCATCGGACCGAGGACGATGGAACAGCTCGAGGACAACCTGGGGGCGCTCGAGGTCGCTATCGGCGACGAAGACCGCGGTAAGATCGATGAGCTGATCCCACCCGGGGATATGGCCTCAGCCTTTTACGAAGCCAACTTCTGACCTCACCCTTACCGCTAGACAGGGGCTGGCTGGCGCGGTGGAGCACATGAGCACCCGCACCATCTTCTCGCGCCGCTGCCGCTGTGGCCCGAGGTTCGTACTCGAGACTCACCCTAGCGGGGTAGTTTTTGCTACGCCGGTGGCCGTGCCGGTCGCCGGCGGCCGAACCGAGCGCCTGGTGCCCTCGAGCCGTGAAATGGCGGCAGGGGAGTACGATAGGGAGTACAATAACGAACAATGATCGTAAATAGCCAGGTACAACAGGCCCTCGAGCGCATGCTGGAAAAACTCATCACCGAGTATGGCCCGGAGAAGGTCATTCTCTTCGGCTCACACGCTGATGGAAGTCCGGATCGAGACAGCGACATCGATTTGCTCATCATCAAAGAGACCTCTGAGCGCCTTCTCGACCGCTTGGTCAGCGTGCGCCGCATCATGTCGGATTCCGGACGCAAAATTCCACTCGACGTCCTTGTGCTCACCCCTAAAGAAATCTCGCGGCGACTGGCTATCGGGGACCAGTTTATAGCGGACATCGTCGAAAAGGGAGAAGTTCTATATGCCGAGTGAAGAGTCGCGCTATCCCGCCGACTGGCTGCGCATCGCTGAGAAGGACTGGGGTCGAGCGCAACGGTTCGTCAATGAGGACGATCCGGAGTTGACCGGATTCTGCCTTCAAGCGGTGGAGAAGTTCCTCAAGGCGTACCTTCTAGCCAAGGGATGGCGTCTTAAGCGCACCCACGATCTAGAAGTCCTGCTGAACGCTACCTTGGAATATGATCCTGCTTTGGAATCCTTCCGGGCAGTGTGCCAGAAAATTACAAACTTCTACCTGGTAGAGCGGTACCCGCTCGCCACGGGCTTGGGTCTAACGGAGGAAGACGTACGCGACGCGTTGAGGGAGGTTGAAGGGCTTATCCACAAGCTCCGGGCGGAAGCGTAAGTTCTTGGACGGGAAAGGACGGGTAGGGATGATAGGGTGTAGCAAATGCGACTAGGCCTCATATCAGCATGCTTGGCTGGCGCCTCGGGCTTGATCCTTATGTTGGGGGCTCGCGTTGCCGCCGAAGGCGTCTGGGAGGCCCGCGCTCCTCTTCCCATCGCCACGGGTGAGCTCATCGGCGCCGCCGTGGACGAGAGGCCGGTCCTGAC
>JALZLY010000076.1 GCA_030858465.1 Deinococcota bacterium | reverse complement strand
TGCGCGCGGTGATTCCCGCCATCGTCGGCCAGTCGATCGGCCTCTTTAAAGACACCTCGCTGGTGGCCATCGTCGGCCTCACCGACTTTTTCAAGGTCTCGGACCTGGTCGCCAACCAGCCCACCTCGCTGATGGTGCCGGGCGGCATCCGCATGGAGCTCTCGCTCTTTTTGTGCGTGGTCTACTTTTTCTTCTGCTACCGCATGAGCGTGGCCAGCCGCCAGCTCGAGCGCCAGCTGGGCGTGGGAACAAGGTAGTGGGGACAAGGTAGTGGGGCCAAGGTAAGATAAGGGATGGTCATGAACGCGAGCACAGAGCCGGCCGTGGTCCGGGCCGATGCCCCGCCGGGCGGCGACCGGGTCATCGAGGTCGAAGGTTTAAACAAGTGGTACGGCGACTTTCACGCGCTTAAAGACATCAATGCCTCGGTCAACAAGGGCGAGGTGGTGGTCGTCATCGGCCCCTCGGGCTCGGGCAAGTCCACCCTGATCCGCTGCATCAACCGGCTCGAGGAGCACCAGGAGGGCAAGATCGTCGTCGACGGCATCGAACTGACCGACGACGTGCGCAACATCGACAGGGTCCGCCGCGAGACGGGCATGGTTTTTCAGGCTTTCAACCTCTTCCCGCACCTGACGGTCCTGGAGAACATCACCCTGGCGCCCATCCGGGTGCGCAAGTGGCGCAAGTCCAAGGCCGAGGAGCGCGCGGGGTACTTTCTGGGCAAGGTCGGCATCCCCGAGCAGGCTCACAAGTACCCGGGCCAGCTCTCGGGCGGCCAGCAGCAGCGCGTGGCGATCGCCCGGGCGCTCACCATGGAGCCCAAGGTGATGCTCTTCGACGAGCCCACCTCGGCCTTGGACCCCGAGGTGATCGGCGAGGTCTTGGAGGTGATGGTCAACCTGGCCCAAGAGGGCATGACCATGATGGTGGTCACCCACGAGATGGGCTTCGCCCGGCAGGTCGGCGACCGCGTCATCTTCATGGACCAGGGCCAGATCGTCGAGGTGGGCACGCCCGAGCACTTTTTTCAGAACCCTACCGAAGAGCGCACCAAGGCGTTTCTCTCGAAGATCCTCTAGCGAGGAGAAACGCGAGGGGCAGATGAAGCTCTCCGACATCATTCGGGCGATGGTGGCGAGCCGGGTTTCCGATGAACAATAGGTTCCTTTGAAAATGGCTCGCATTTTCATCCATCGTGGTGCCGCTGACAAGCGGCATGGGCGATTACTCCCAAGCGACCTGTCTCTCGATCAAGAGATTCAATCATCCAGGTAGGAAAGTCGACATTTACGCACTTGGTGGCTCTGGATGAACGTCTGGCTTGGGTGAGATCAAGGTCCTTGGTGAGGTCCTCGCCTCGTTCAAATTTCCGATCAAAACTCTTTGCTTTCATACAGCGCAACCTCCTCTGCTCTAGATCGGCGAACAGAGATAATCCGGATAATTGTCCCGCGATAGGTAACTAGCGGACCAGATCCCGTCTCCGATCTTTCCGATGACGAGAAGCCTCGGCTCGTCTTCAGTACGCTAACCCTTCTTGTACATCTCGAGCGGCCCACCGCTCAGCTCGCCCCAGCTGACCTGTTCGTCTAAGCTGATCACCTTGGGCGGGCAGGAGACGGCGCAGGCGTTGCAGCCCATGCAGGCCGAGGGCTCGAGCTTGAGGACCGCGCCCGAGCCCTCGGTGGGCGGCTCGAACTCGCGGCTAAAGGCCTTGGTCGGGCAGACGTTGGTGCAGACCGGGCACATGATGCAGCCCTCGGCCACCCGCGGCAGGACCCAGGGAACGGTGGTGTCCGCCTCGGGCTTCGCCATGGCGATGAGCCGGTAGTGTTTTTGCATCTCGCTGGGCAGGTGCTTTTCGGTGGGGTCGCCGGGGTCCAAGGGCGCCAAGACGTCGGCGGCGGTGTGTTGTAGGCTGCGCCAGCCGCCGTGCATGAGCTCGCGGCGGCTCAGCTTGTTGGGGTTGTCGGTGGCGTCCAGAGTGTCTAGCTCGAGCACCTCCAGCCTCAGCTCGCGGCCGCTCAGCTCGGCCAGGGCCCGCGCTTCGCCGGCCAGGGCCTCGAGCGCCTCCGGCACCGCGCTGGAACCGATCTTGCAGCCCTCGCAATCTCCGCGCGCGAGCGTCACCTTGCCGTCCTTGTCGGCGAGGCGCAGGAGGTCCGAGGAGGTCAGGCGGGTGTGGCACTGCACGCTCTGGGCGCCGCCCCCTACCTGCGAGCACTTGAGCGGCATGCCGGCGGCAAAGGAGGTCGAGCTCTCGAGCGCCTCGCTGGGACAGATCTGGACGCAGAGGCCGCAGCCCGTGCAGTCGATCTCGTCTATTTCGACGCGGGAGCGGATGCGGATGGCGTCGTGCGGGCAGACGTCCCTGCACTTCGTGCAGCCGCCCACCTGGCGCTTGACCACCAGACAGTGCTCCGCCTTGTACTGCGGCTGGATGTCGGTGGCCTTGATGATGTAACCGAGAAGTTTATCCCACATAGCTAAAAGGCCCCAGTGGACCTAAGCTCAGCTTAGGCCCTGGGGCCTTTTAGCTCAGCTTAGGTCCAGGTGACAAGCTGCCAGGCCTAAACGCTCACCGCCTCGAGCTTGCTGCTTGCTGCTAGCTGACGGCGGACGGCTGACAGCCCCTCGTCAAAGCCGGTCTCCGCTAGAAAGAGGTCGAAGGTGTCGAAGTCGATCTGCTGCTTGTTATCGGACAGCGCCACCGCCGGATTGGGGTGGACCTCGACCATGACGCCGTCGGCGCCGATCGCTAAGCCCGCCCGGGCGAGCGGCACCAAGAGGTCGCGGCGGCCGCCCGAGTGGGTCACGTCCACGAAGACGGGCAGGTGGGTCTCCAACTTGGCGAGCGCCACCGCCGAGATGTCCAGGGTGTTGCGGGTGTAGTTCTCATAGGTGCGGATGCCGCGCTCGCAGAGGATCACGCTTTCGTTGCCCTCGCTCAAGAGGTATTCGGCCGCCATCACCCACTCCTCGATGGTGGCGCTCAAGCCGCGCTTTAGCAGCACCGGCTTGCCGCTGCGCCCCACGGCGCGCAAGAGGGTGAAGTTGTGCATGTTGCGGGCGCCGATCTGCAAGACGTCGGCGTACTCGACGAAGAGCTCCAAGTCGCGCCGGTCCATGATCTCGCTGATGAACTTGAGGCCGTGACGGTCGCAGGCCTTGCGGCCGAGCCTGAGCCCCGCCTCACCCAGGCCCTGAAAGGAGTAAGGGTCGGTGCGGGGCTTGAAGGCGCCGCCCCGGAAGAACTTGACGCCCCGGCTCGCCACGAAAGCAGCCGTGGTCTCGACCTGCTCCCAGGTCTCGATCGAGCAGGGCCCCGCCACCAGGATCTGCTCGCCATCGCCGACAGCCAACTCGCCCACCCTGACGACGGTGTTTTCCTGGTGCGTCTTGCGCGAGGTCAGGTAGTTGACCTTGTCGGCCTGCTGCTCGAGCTGCATGCTGGCCTGAAAGATGTTTTTGAAGAGGCTCTTGATGACCCCGTCGGAAAAGGGCCCCCTGTTGGCGGCCGTGAGCGCCTCGAGCATGGTGTTTTCGCGGACCGGGTCGTAGTGCGAGAGGCCGAGGGCGGTCTGGACCTCACCGATGGCCTCGGCCGCGCGGGCCCGCTCCGAGAGGAGGTCCAGAATCTGCAGGTTGAGTTCGTCAATGCGGTTGCGTAAGCTCTGTATCTTCTCGTCCATGATCTCGTTTCTGTGACAGCCTGACGATCACGATACTCAGTTCATAGAGTAAGACGATCGGTATAGCCAAGAGCGCGAAATTGAAGGGGTCGCCGGTAGGGCTCAAACCCGCCGCCGCCACCAGGCCGATGATGATGGCGGTCTTGCGGTAATGAATGAGAAAGCGCGCCCGCAACAAGCCCAGCCTTGCCAACAGAAAGCTCAAGATGGGCATCTCGAAGAGGATGCCGAAGAGCGCCATATACATGATGACCTTGGATATATAGTCGCCGATGGACAAGACGGCCCCGACCTGATCGCCCAAAAACCCCAGGAGAATGGGCACGGCGACCGGCAGGACGACGTAGCGGGCAAAGACCACGCCCAAGGCAAAGGCCACGGCGGTCAGAAAGATAAAGGGAACGGACCAGCGGCGCTCCTCGTCGTAGAGGCC
This sequence comes from Deinococcota bacterium, assembly GCA_030858465.1. Lineage (NCBI taxonomy): Bacteria > Thermotogati > Deinococcota > Deinococcota bacterium. The sequence goes on along the minus strand of JALZLY010000076.1, from coordinate 5,508 downwards.
GGGACTGATAAAACCCCAGACCTGCGCGCCGATGACAGGTGAGGCCAAGACCAGGCCGAAAAAGGCCGCGATCTGCATCGAAGCGATAAAGGGCTCGAGCAGGCCGAAGAAGTTGAGCGTGAGGTTGGCAGGCAGAGGCTGTTGCAGCCAGGCGAGCAGATCAAAACGAAAGACAAAAGCGATACCGGTGCCCACTACCCAGGCGGCGATGGCGATAAAGAGCCGGTTGCGCAACTCCTCGAGGTGATCAAGAAGGGTCATGAGGCAGCCTTGGTCATAGCCTGATTATGAGATCTACAGCCATGCAATCCATACCCATACCATCTAGAGATACAGCTTCAAGGACAGCGCTTTGAGAACGGCGCTTCGAGGACGGCTGTTGCCGTTCAAAGCCGCTCGGTCACAGCCGCTCGGTTCAAAGCCGCTCAGGTATTGTCGACCTTGACCTTCTCGACGTGGCGGTCTGCGTTCACGGTGGGGTTCACCGGCGGCTTGGTGACGGTGCTGACCTTCTCATGCCGCTCCTCGTCGATGTCCGCCTCGATGTCGTTCTTCATGTCCTTGATGCCCTTGCGGAACTCGCGGACCGACTGGCCGACGTTCTTGGCGAGCTCGGGCAGGCGCTTGGGGCCAAAGAGGAGCAAAACGACAACCAGGATGATCAAAATCTCCCAGATGCCAAAGGGTCCGATACGCATCATCTACCTCCAGGGTTGATATTAGGATTCATATAAGGCCATGTTAGCACGCTTGGGCGGGTGAAATCTTCTGTCAACTTGCATTTGGGTTTTGCGGTTGGGGTTTGGAGAAAGAAGAGCCAGTACCGGCCTGGGCCGGTACTGGCGCAAAGGGCTACAGTCCGAGCAGGGTGGCGAAGTCGTCCTCGAGACCCGCTGGAATGCTGATGCCGTCGGGGAAGAAGCCGCCCGAGGCGGTGTCGACGCCCAGGTAGACGATATTGGCGACTTGGCGCGGGGTGCGCGGAATGGTGATGCTGTTCTGATCGCCCGGCACGATGTTGGCGCCCAGGCCGTCGGGCCCCTCGTGTGCCAGCGACTCGGGGAAGTTGGGGTTGCCGACGACGCCCTGGTCGTTGTCCACCCCGGGGTTGAGCGAGTCGCGCGCGTTCGAGATGGCGTTTACGATGGACCAGGTGTCAAGGCCGCCGAAGAAGTCGGCCCTGCGCATGTCCGCGGCGTAGAGCTGAGTGCGGATGGAGCCCGAGTGGTAGGCCTCGACCGCCAGGATGCCCGCTGCCGCCCTCAAGAAGGCCGGGTCGGTGATGAACTCCGCGGCGCCGTGGTAGGCGCTCACGCCGACGTCTTCGAAGATGAAGGCGCCGTGCAGGAAGAAGGGGTCGTTGGCGAAGGGGTTGAAGTCGGCGGGCGTGAAGTCGGCGGGGAGGCCGAGGGCGCTGGGGTCGGTGACGCCCGCAAAGGCGACGCTCGCGGCCGCTTCAAAGGAGTCGGCCAGGTTGATGACCGGGCGCTCCGCGACGGGCGCGCCCGCCCCTTGCAGGGCGTTGCGCAGAAAGACGACGTGGTTGAGTTCGTCGTCCGCGAGCTCCTGGGCGTATTCCGCGATCGGGTTGTCGATGGGGCCTACCGCGGGGTAGAGGCTCGAGCCGGGGCTGGGGTCATAACCGGCGGGCAGGACAATGTCCGCGTCGCCACCGGGAAGTTCGCTCAGGCGACCGACAACGGCCAGATAGAAGGCGGCCTCTAGGTACTCGAGGTTGAGGGCGAAGTTGAGAATCGCGGCGTCCAGGTTGGCCGCACCGTTGCCGTTGCCGTTGTCCGGCGGCGGGGTGATGCCGCGAGGGCCACATGCCGTCAGCACGGCACCGGCGCCCACGACGCCCAGATTTCTGAGTAGCTTGCGGCGGTCCACCCGTGCGCTGAGTGTCTTCTTGAAGTCCATGCTGTCTACCTCCGGCTTTGGCTCGAGTGGCCCGTTTCCAAAGCGCAATGAAATGGATTTTGGTCCCTGTTGTAACGGGCTTCGCGTTTCTACTATGCCAATCTGTTCACTGTCCGATTGTAAGCTGTAGGCATTTTCTCAGCCTTTTGCCATATAAGCGAACAAATGCACAGCTTCTCCGGCCACTCACCTATCCTTACACGGGCGGGCTTGGCTTGGATGTTCGCGTATCGTATGGGAATGGGTGGACGTGCAAGGATGTGCGGAGCTTGAGGGCACCTGCTCGCCTGGGGTCGAGGGCTCGAGCGGATATCAACTTGAACCCAAGTCGCTCGGCGCCTACGGCGTTAGTATCCAAAAAACCCATGGCCGTGGCCAGCCGCCGCGTGGCCACAGCCGCACACCGAAAGGAGCAAGTATGGACGTGATTTCAAAAGACATCCTCGAGATGCTCGCCGCGAAACCCCAAGAGGGACCTTGCGTCTCCATCTACCTGCCCACCCACCCGAGGGGCGAGGACGCCGAGCAGGACCCCATCCGCCTCAAGAACCTGCTCACGGACGCCGACAACCAGCTCTCGGAGCAGGGCCTGAGACGTGACGATATAGACGCTATCTTGGAGCCCGCTCGCGCGCTGCTGCGCGACAACATCGCGTTCTGGCAGCACCAGGGCGACGGCCTGGCGCTCTTTCTGGCGCCGGGGACCTTCCACCTCTACCGCCTGCCGGTCTCCTTCGACGAGTTCTCCGTGGTCACCGACCGCTTTCACCTCAAGCCGCTCCTGCAACTCCTGGCCAACGACGGGCGGTACTACATCCTGGCCCTGAGCCAAAACGAGCTGCGGCTCTTGCAGGCCACCCGCCACACGGTCACCGAGGTCGAGCTCGACAACGTCCCCGAGAGCTTGGCCGACGCGCTCAAGTACGACGACCCCGAAAAGCAGCTCCAGCACCACACCAGCGGCATGGCCGGCGGTGGCGGCAACCCTCGCCAGGGCGGCCGCGGCCCCGCCATCTTCCACGGCCACGGCCCGGAGGAGAGCAAGAAGACCGACATCCTGCGCTACTTCCAGCAGATCGACCGGGGGCTGATGGAGCACCTGAAGGACAAGCGCGCGCCGATGGTGATCGCCGGGGTGGACTACCTGCACCCCATCTACCGCGAGGCCAACTCGTACGGGCACCTGCTCGAGGAGGGCGCGCACGGCAACCCCGACGGCTGGCGCATGGGCGAGCTGCGTGAAAAGGCCTGGGAGGTCGTCGAGCCCCACTTCAAGCGGGCGCACGAGGAGGCGATGGCCAGGTTCGGCCAGCTCGCCGGGACCGGCCAGGCCTCGAGGACCCTCAGGGAGATCGTGCCCGCGGCGGGCCAGGGTAGGGTGGACACCCTCTTCGTGCAGCTCGGCGTGCGCAGGTGGGGCGTGGCCGACCCCGCTCAGAACGAGGTCACCGTCCATGACGAGCGGCAGCCGGGCGACCAGGACCTGCTCGACTTCGCCGCGGTGCAGACGCTGCTGAACGGCGGCACGGTCTACGCCGTGCAGCCCGACGAGATTCCCGACGGCGCGCCGATCGCGGCGGTGTTTCGGTATTAGCTGCCGCCGGGTCCAACGAGAACCGACCCAAGAGAAGCAGGGGTGGGAGCGTGCTCCCACCCCTGCTTCTCATTGGTGCCATGGGAACTCCGGTATCCGCACCAGGGAGGGTCGCGGCTCGAGGGTCTCGTAGGCCTCTGCCGCAAAAGGCCTGCGCCTACGGGCGTGGCCGAGTCTGAGGATACCATAGCAGGCGCATGAAAAATGTGAATAAACATGGACCATTCACAAAGCAAGTAGTATGAAAAACATGAGAAAGTTAAACAGCTCTGGCCATACCCAGGCTGCGAAAATTTGGATGTTGTGTACTAAACAGGGAAATAGCGAAAAGTACACAGCTTGACAATCTTCATGTTAGAGGCTATATTGAGCATGGCATCGAGAAGTTCAGACGACAGAAGTTCAGACGACATTGTAATATAATTGTAACGTATGCCCAATTTATATACAAAGGAGTATCCAGATGCAACGAGCTAAATGGCTAATCCTGTTGGTGCTGTCGGCGTTTATCCTAGCGGCCTGTTCGCAGACCGCGCCCTTCGGCGACGGAGACATCGACGCGCTCAATAAAGGTAAAGGCAAGGGTCCAAAGCACATCATCGAGGAGCCGGTGGTCGAGACCGTGCCCGACTGCGTGGCGCTCTACGCCAGCGACGGCGCGCAGGCGACGATGACCAACGCCGTCGTCGATCCCACACTCGACTACGGCAGCGTCGGCACCCTGATCCTGTCGTTCAACTTCGAGGACGCCCTGGCTCCCGCCGCCGACTTCGTCTCGAACACCCTGGGCATCAAGCGCGGCGACGGCCTCGGCGTTTTCGAGAACCTGCCGATGCTGGCAATCTCTACGCTGATCACCCCCGAACTCGTCACCACGCTGAAGAGCAACCTGCAGGACTACGGCCTGCTGTCGATCTACCAGGACCGCCCCCTCGAGTACTTCCTGAGCGAGTCGAGCGACTTTATCGGCGCTCCGCAGGCGAGGGAGGCCTTTGGTGTGACCGGCAAGGGCGTCGGCGTGGCCGTGCTCGACTCGGGCGTCGATCAGCTCCAGGGCGACTTCGACAACGTGACGCGCAACGTCAAGATCATCGCCTCGATCGTCAACATCGGCGTGGGCGGCTACTTCACCGTCGACACCGTCAACTCCGATACCACCTCGGGCCACGGCACCCACGTCGCCGGCACCGTGGGCGGTACCGGCGCGATGTCGGACGGCCGCTACGTCGGCATGGCGCCGGAGGCCAACCTGGTCGGCATCGGCGCGGGCGACGCGATCTTCATCCTCTACGCCCTGCAGGGCTTCGACTTCGCCATGAACCCCGACGTGCGCGAGGCCAACAACGTCCGCATCATCACCAACTCCTGGGGCTCGTCGGGCCGCTTCGCGCCCTTCCACCCCATCTCCATCGCCACCAAGCGCGCCTACGACTTGGGCATGATCGTCAACTTCGCCGCCGGCAACGCCGGTCCCGAGCAGGACACCTTGAACCCCTACAGCGCCAGCCCCTGCGCCCTGTCGACCGCCGCCGGCGACAAGGACGGCAAGCTGGTGGACTTCTCCTCGCGCGGCATCCCCGGCGACGCCTTCCACCACCCCGACATCACCGCCCCCGGCCGCTTCATCATCGCGGCGCGCGCCACCACCGGCGCGGTGACGCCGCCCTGGAGCGGCGATCTCGAGTACGGCGCCTTCTACAGCCGCATCTCGGGCACTTCGATGGCCACCCCGCACGTTTCGGGCGTTATAGCCCTCATGCTCGAGGCCAACCCGGCGCTTGACTTAGATAGCACGCTCGAGATTCTCTCCAGCACCGCTCGTCCGATGTTCGTCAATGGTCGCCAGTACGAGGACTGGGAGGTGGGTGCGGGCTATATCGACGCCTACGCCGCCGTCAAGGCCGCCGCCGAGACGGCAGGCAGCCGCGTCGTCGTGGATACGGAAGCACTCGACAGTTGGGAAGGCGTGGTCGGTCCCGCCGTCTCCTTGATTG
>JALZLY010000075.1 GCA_030858465.1 Deinococcota bacterium | reverse complement strand
CGATGATGCTTAAGAGCACGCCGGCCAGGTGCGAAAAGCCGCTGATGGGCTCGCGGATGTACCAGGGGCGGATGGGCGGCAGGTCTTTAGCGGCCATGCTTTACCCTAGCAGAGCCGGCGTCGGCTGTGCTCAGGCTCGAGACGACCTCCTCGAGCAGGTCGATGCCGCCTCGGGGAAGCTGAATACCGAGCTCGAGCGCGTTGTGGTCGGGGTGGCGAAAGACGGCGAGCTCGAGCTTACCCTCGTGCCGCCTCGTGATATAGAGGTAGGCGCGGCGGTGAAGGGCTGGGATGCCGATTTCAGCTCTCATCGCCCGTCGCCACGGGATTGTCGTCGTAGGAGCTCCAGTCGCTCCAGGAACCGATGTAGAGCTTGGCCCCCTCGATGCCGGCTTCCGCAAGCGCGATCAGGTTGTGCGGCGCGCTCACGCCCGAGCCACAGTAGACGATGACCTCCTCGGCCGCCTCCGCGTCCCTGAAGCGTTCCCTGAGTGCCTCGGGCGACTTGTAGAGGCCGTTCTCGAGGTTGCCCGCGAAGGGGTAGTTCCTGGCCGAGGGGATGTGGCCGGCCTGCTTGTCTAAGGGCTCGTGCTCGCCGCGGTAGCGCTCGGCGGCCCGCGCGTCGATGAGGAGCGCCTTGGGATCGGTGAGGGCCCGCTTCACCTCGTCTAAGTCGGCGACCATCTCCGGGCGCAGTCGGGAGGTAAAGGAGCCGGGGGCCGGCAGGGGCAAGCTGGTGCTGACGGGATAGCCCGCGCCCACCCAGGCGGGGTAGCCGCCGTCCAGGACCTGCACCGTGTCGTGCCCCAGGTACTTGAGCATCCACCAGAGGCGGCCCGCGATCACGCCCGAGGCGCCGTCGTAAACGATCACGTGGCTGCTGTTGGAAATGCCCGCGCGCTCTAGGGTATTGACGAAGACGCTCATCTCGGGCAGCGGATGGCGCCCGCCGTGATCGGTGTGCGGCGCCGACAGGTCGGGCTCCAAAAAGAGGTAGAAGGCGCCCGGAATGTGACCCGCCTCATACTCGCGCCGCCCCTGCTGCGGATGGCCGAGGTGAAAGCGCACGTCGACGACGACCAGGTCGGGGTCGCCCAGGAGGTCGTGAAGGTCTCGAGCCGAAATGAGGTTGGACATGCCCAAGTCTAAGCCAGAAGGCGGGTCCGGGCCAAGGCCCTGGCAACCAGCTGACACGCCACCCTTAGGCTGGTCCGCGGACGGAGCCGTGGCCGTCTGCGGTAGCCTCTGCGGTAGCCGTCTGCGGTAGACTGGACTCGCTACGGCAAGCCAGGCGCAGCGGCGCCAAAAGGAGTTGATCGATGATGCAGATAATGCAAAGGTGGCTTTTAGGTCTTCTGTTAGGTCTTCTGCTCGCTGTCGGCCTGTCAGGTCCGGCCTCCGCCCAGGGCGAGGTCATCGTCTATTCGCCCTTCAACGACGAGTTCATGCAGGCACTGGCCGCGCCCTTCACCCAGGAGACGGGCGTCCGCGTCCTCAACATCGTCATCTCCACGGGCGAGTCCCAGAGCCGCCTGCGCGCCGAGGCGCAACGCCCTCAGGCCGACTTCTGGCTGTCGGTGCGCCCGGCCATTCTCGAGCAGGCCCATGACGAAGGTCTGATCGAAGCCTATCAGCCGGCGGGCGCCGACACCGTCCTCCCCGCTTACGCCTACGAGCAGGAGCACATCACCGCCGTCGGCACCTACCCGCTGGTCTTCTTCTACAACAGCCAGGCTCTGCAGCGCGCCGGCTTGGAGGCACCCGGCTCGGACTGGGACGACCTGCTCGACGAAGCGTACCGCGGCCAGATCGTCATGCCCCACCCCGCCACCTCCGGCACCGCCTACGCCGCCATCACCACCGCCCTGCAGCGCGCCATGCAGGGCGGCGGCAGCGAGGACGACGGCTGGGAATTCGTGCGCGCTCTGGGCCAGAACGTCGCCCAGTTCACCCGCAGCGGCCGCGCCCCGCAGTCCTTAGTCGCCGCCGGCGAGTACCCCATCGGCGTGGGCTTCTACGACGCCGTCTGGCAGGCGCAACAGGAGGGCTTCCCTATCGAAGTGGTCGTACCCAACCCCACCTTTGCCGAGCCTTACGGCGCGGCCATTGTGGCGGGCGCGCCCAACCCCGAAAACGCTCGAGCCTTCTTCGACTACCTCTTGACCCCGGGGGCCCAGCAGGTGCTGACTCAGTTCGGCAACTATCCGGTGATCGGCGGTATCGAACCTCCCGAAGGCGGCGTCGAGGTGGCCTCGGAAGCGGTCATCGAGGTGGACTTTCAGTGGTCGGCGGACAACCGCGAGCGCATCCTCGAGCGTTTCCAGGAGGTGACGCAGGCCGAGCCCGCCGAGTGAGGTAAGGAAGGTGTTCTGACAGGCGAGGACCACCAGGCCGCTGATCCTCGCCGTTTTTCGTGTGGGAAATGTTCGGTTGCAGGCTGAGGGGTGCTGGCGTCTTATGCCCGGCATCTTTGCGAGGGTTAGAATGACGCCGTAGGGAGGACAGCGTGGACCAATCCATCAAGGCGAAGCCGAAACGTTCAAGCTTCCGCTTGCCCCTGGTCCTGCGCGAGCCCGCCGTCGCCCTTACCCTCTTGGGCATCCTGCTCACGGTGTTCGTTCTCGTCCTCTACCCCACCTACAGCATCCTGATCGAGAGCATCCGCTCCGAGGACGGGCTTACGCTGGCCCGTTATCAGCGGTTTTTCAGCTCGAGCTACTTTCTCCATACCCTCTACAACACCCTGCTCGTCTCCGGCATCGCCACGCTCTTGTCGCTCTTCTTGGGCTTCGTCTTCGCCTACGGCGTCACCCGCACCCGGATTCCCTGGAAGGGCTTCTTTACCGCGGTGGTGCTGGTGCCGATGCTGCTGCCGGCCTTTCTCATCGCCTTTGCGCTGATCCTGCTCTTGGGCCGCAACGGTATCGTCAACCGCGGGCTCTACAGCCTGGGCGAATGGCTCGGCCTGGCCGATCCGGGCGTTCTGCAGTGGGTGATCTTCGGCTCGCACGGGGTCATACTGGCACAGACCTTGACCTTTTTTCCGCTGGCCTTTCTGGTCTTCAGCGCGGCGCTGTCGTCGCTGGACCCGCGGCTCGAGGAGGCCGCCGAGGACCTGGGCGCGGGCTACTGGTACACCCTGCGGCGGGTGACCCTGCCGCTCCTGGCGCCCGCCGCCTTCAGCTCGGCGCTGCTCGTCTTCATGTTCAACGCCAGCGCCTTTGGCGCGCCCGCCGTCTTAGGCGGCGGCAGGCTCTTCTTCCCGGACGCCAACATGCTCGCCCCCGAGGCAATCATCCAGATCCTCGGGCTCTACGACTGGGGCATGGGCGCGACCATCGCCGTCATCCTGGTGGTGCCGTCCTTGCTCATCTACGCCTTCGGCGAGTACTATCTCAAGAAGCGAAGCTATATCACCGTGACGGGCACGCCCAGCGCCTTTGTCGCCCGGCAGATTCCCAAGGGGGTGGAGCGGGCGATCTTGCTGATCTGCCTGCTCGTCTCGGTCTTCATCCTGAGCGTGGTGGTGGTGGTGGTCCTGGGCGCCTTTACCCGCACCTGGGGGGTGAACTACGAGCTCACCTGGCGGCACATGAACACGGCGCTGAGGGCGTCGGGCACGTCGATCCAGAACAGCCTCTTGCTCTCGGGCGCGGGCGCCCTGATGGCGGCGCTCTTCGGCACCCTGGCCGCCTACGTCTTTACCCGCAAGACGTTTCCCGGTGCGCGGGTCTTGGACTTCACCAGCATGCTGCCCTACGCTCTACCCGGCGTGGTGATGGGCCTGGGTTTCGCGGTGGCCTTCGGCGGACGCATCGGCTTCGTCGTCCTGACCGGCACCGCCACCATCATCCTCTTGAACCACTTCATCCGGCGCACGCCCTTCGCTATCCGCAGCGGCGCCAGCGCCCTCAAGCAGATCGACCCGGTCATCGAGGAGGCCGCCGCCGACTTGGGCGCCAGGCCCGTCTACTCCTTTGCCCGCATCACCTTTCCGCTGCTCAGGGCCTCGATCCTGGGCGCCTTCGTCTTCGGCTTCATCAACATGATGACCGACATCACCGCGGTCATCTTCCTCGTCTCACCCCGCTGGCGGCTCCTGTCCATCGACCTCTTCAACGCCATCGACGCGGGACGGCTCGGGGTGGCGGCGGCGCTGTCGGTGATCATGATCTTGAGCACCTTCCTGGTCCTGCTGGTCGTCTGGCGCCTGAGCGGCAAGGGCCTGGACCTGTTGAGGAGGTGAGCGTGGCGGAGCTCAGGCTGAACAGCCAGCCGGTCATCTTGAAGGGCGTCACCAAGCTGTTTGGCCGAACCGCGGCCGTGGACGGGGTCTCGCTCGTCGCCGAGGCCGGCAAGCTGACCACGCTGTTAGGCCCCTCGGGCTGCGGCAAGACCACGACGCTCAGGATGATCGGCGGCTTCTATGACCCCGACGAGGGCGAGATCAGCATCGGCAGCAGGGTCGTCAACGGCCTGCCCCCCTACGCCCGCTCGACCCGCACGGTCTTCCAGTCCTACGCCCTCTTTCCGCACATGACGGTGTTCGAGAACGTCGCCTTTGGCCTGCGCGCCACTGGCGTCCCCAGGGGCGAGATCAGGCCCAGGGTCGAGGAGGCGCTCGAGCTCGTCGGCCTGACCGGCATGGGCGGGCGGCCGTCAGGGCAGCTCTCGGGCGGCCAGCAGCAGCGCGTAGCCTTTGCCCGCGCGCTCGTCACCCGGCCCGAGGTGCTCTTGCTGGACGAGCCCCTCTCCAACTTAGACGCCAAGCTGAGGGTCCACATGCGGCTCGAGATCCGCAAGCTGCAGCAGGACCTGGGCATCACCACCGTCTACGTCACCCACGACCAGGAGGAGGCGATGAGCCTGTCGGATCACGTGGTGGTGATGAACGAGGGGCGCGTCGAGCAGCAGGGCCCACCCCACGAGATCTACGAGAAGCCCGCCACTCGCTTCGTCGCGGACTTCATCGGCATCTCGAACTTCGTCAGCGCCAGGGTGCGGGAGGTGACCCCGCGGACAGTGGTGGTCGAGGCGCTGGGCAGAAAGGTGGCGCTCGAGCCGCCCAAAGGGCGCGAGGCGCTGATACCCGGTCAGACCGTATCCCTGGTGATCCGCCCCGAACACCTGCACCTGGACCGCTTGCACCCAGGCGAGGAGCAGAGTTCCGCAAGCGTCGCTACGGGCCTTCAGGGCAAGGTTGTGAGCGTCTCCTATCTGGGCGCGGCGGCCAGCTACCTGGTCGGGTTGGCGACGGGCGAGACCGTCACCGTCTTTGAGCCCGCCCCCGTCGGCTCGGTCCTGCACGCGCCCGGGACCGAGGTGATCTTGGGCCTCGAGATCGGGCGGGTCTACGTCATTCCCGAACCGCCCTCACCCTCGAGCTGAGCCTGTCCCCAGGGCAAGGATGGCACCCGCGTTCTGCAAACGCCATGAAAGTGACCATTGTCCAAGGGTAGGCACTTGAACTCGAGCCAAAGAGCTTGTCAACCGAAGTTTATCGCAGCGGGACAAGCGGGAGAGCTCGAGACAGTAGAGGAAAAGCTCGATCAGGCCGCCGCGAGGCTTTGGGGGCTCAGCGAAACCGAGCTTGAGGACATCCGCCAGAGCCTGGAAGAATTGCAGTAGAAGCCCGAGGCCGAGGGCAAAGCAGAGAGAGCAACAGAGACAGATAGCTGGACTCGGCGAGAGGTCGGCGCTAAGCCCCGCGTTTAGACTCGCTTGCGGATGTGGATACTGCCGCTGGCCGCCTTCGCCTCGAGGGATGCTTTTGGCGACGCGTCCGTCTGCCCCTTGACCCTGTTGTGAGCCTGTGCAGACGGCGTCAAGGGAAAATCGACCGCTATCTTCCCCGAAGCGGTCTTGGCCACCAGCGCGAAGCTGCTGCCCTCGGGCATAGGTGAGGCCCACTAGGGCCTAAGGGCTAGTGCCCTTAACCTAGACGCACCTCGATGCTTCCCGAGGCCGCCTCGAGCCGCCACGCCGCCCCCGCCGGCAGCGCCGAATCCACCCGGATACCGCCGCTGCTGCTGTGGGCGAGGAGGTCACCGCCGGCGGCGACCACGAAGATACGGCCCGAGCCCGTGCGCGCCGCCGCGGGGCCCTCGATGTCTTGCAGGCTAATCGCGCCGCTCCCCGCTCGAGCCTCGGCCGAGAGGGCGCGCCGCACGGTGATGGCGCCGCTTCCCGAGGTCACCTCTACGCCCCGGGCGATCTCGCCGATGACCACCTCTCCCGACCCCGCCTGAGCTTGCACGGGGCCGCGTATGGCGCTGATATGTTGGCTGCCCGAACCCGACTTGAGCTTGAGCGCCGTCTCACGGGGCGTCTCGACGTCGAAGTCGATCGACAGCGTGACGCCGCTCAGCCCTGACAGACCGTACTTTCGCAGGTCTCCGACGACGACCTCCTCGCCGCCGTCCACCACGGGCGGGTCCTGACGGAGGGCGTTCATGACGCTCATAGCCTGCTCTTGCGTCGGCGCGCGAACCGTCACCCTGGCGGTGATATGAAAGGCGCCTTCCTTTGGGGGTTGCACGGCAATGCTGCCGCTTCCCGTGGTGACGGACAAGGCGACGAAGGGCCGCGGCTCGAGCCCCACCTCCACCGTATCCTTGACTTCGGCACCGGATAAAGCTGTGAACATGACTCATCCTTTCCTCATCCACACTTGGATTCATCAACAATTATAAGCACAAAGCTCACAATTTGTGAAGAGCAAACTGGCATTTTGCGCAATACCTGGTCAATCGAGCTGGACCAGAGCTAGAGCCACCTTAACGTCTCCACTGGGATGGAGGTGCTGGGTGCAGCCGAGTCGAGCCTGAACCGTCGCTGTGGTATCATTGGGGAGGACAGGGATTATGTACCGCCGCGTCATCGCCGATTTGCGAAGGGCTTACGACCGCAGCGCCGAGGAGCGGGAGGGAAGCGGTCTTTCCGCGTGGAAGGAAAGGGAGCGGGACGAGTTTCTCGGCTACCTGCACGGGGAGGGCAAGCGCACGCTGCTCGAGCTCGGCGCGGGACCGGGGCGCGACGGCAGGTTCTTTCAGGAGCGCGGCCTGACGGTGACCTGCACGGACCTGTCGCCGGAGATGGTCCGGCTCTGCCGCGCCAAGGGCCTCGAGGCGCAGGTCATGGACTTTTTGAGCCTCGACTTCCCGGCGGCCTCGTTCGACGCCGTCTACGCTCTGAACAGCCTGCTGCACGTTCCCAAGGAAACCTTGCCTGCGGTGCTGGGGGTCGTCCGCACCCTGCTGAAGCCGGCCGGCCTCTTCTATATGGGCGTTTACGGCGGGCAGGACTTCGAGGGCGTCTGGCCCGAGGACCCGCACGACCCCAAGCGCTTTTTCGCCTACTACCGCGACCGGGGGGTGCTCGAGCGGCTCATGGTCCTCTTCGACCTCGAGTACTTTCGGCGGGTGGAGGTCGAAAGGGGCGCGGACTTTCACTTTCAGTCGCTGATCGTCCGGGCTCCTGCGGCCCGCTAGCGCCCAAAGCGGCTCACCAAGGGCTCGAGCTCGGGCAGGCGCAAGGCCGCAGCGGCCGCACCAAAGGTCAGAGCGGCCACGCCTCCGCCGAGAGCCGCTTGCAGGCCGAAGCCGGGCCAGCCCGCTGGAAAGGCGACGAGCAGCAGGGCGAGATAGGCGAGCCCCGCGCCGAAGCCAGCGGCCAGCCACACCCTGGCGGCGTGACGGACGAAGGCCGCGACCTCGAGCCCTTCGTCGCGGCGCATCCAAAAGAGCAGGACGGCGAGCTGCAGCCAGCCCACCAGCACCGTGCTCCAGGACATGCCGACGAGGCCGTAGCGCGGCGCCAGCAGGAAGTAGAGCAGGGCGTTCAGCGAGATGAAGACGACGTTGATCATGACGGGCGTGCGGATGTTCTCGCGGACGTAGAAGGGCCTGATCAGCAGGTTGTTGACGCCCCAGGGAAAGATCGCCAGCCCCAGGGGAGCGAGGGCTGAGGCGGAGAGGCTCAGCATGAGCCGGTAGTCCGGGTCCACCCGGCCGCTCCAGTTGAAGAGCGTCTCGATCGCCGGGCCGGCCAGCACGAGGGTGAAGAGGCCCGCCGGAACCGTCAGGAAGCTGATCAGCCGGAGGCCGCTCAGCAGCGTGTGGGAGAACGCTTCGGGCGCCTCGTGGGCGTCGGCGCTCAGCCGCGAATAGAAGGCGACCGCCGGCGAGACGCTGAAGAGCGCCAGGGCGAGCATGAAGACGAGGTTGGCGTTCTCAAAGGCCACCACGTTGGCCGAGGCGCTGGGAAGGGTGTTGAGCACCCGGTAGGCGACGAGGTTGAGAAGCTGCCGGGCGCCGGTGGTAAAGGTAAAGGGCCCCGCCAGGACGAGAACGCGGCCCAGGCTCCGGTGCCACGGGGCGGCGAGCGCGGGAAAGACGCCGAGCCCAAGGAGCGCCGGCACCTGCACGAAGAGTTGCGCTACTCCGCCCAGCACGAAGGCGACGGCCAGCGTGGTCGCCTGACCGGGAAAGAGCAGCATCAGGGCGATGGTGACGGCGTTGAAGGCCACGGGCGCCCAGGCCGGCGCCGCGAAGCGCTCCTCGGCGTTCAGGATGCCCATGATGAGCGCGGCCAGGGAGATGGCCGCCAGAAAGGGAAAGACCAAGCGGGTGAGCCGCACGGTGAGGTCGTAGTCGATATCGGTGGCGGTGCCGCCCAGCAGCAGCGTCACGACCGCGGGCGCCGCCCACATCGCCGCGCCGACGAGCAGGGCGTTGACGCCCAAAAGAAGCTTGAGGAGGGCGCCTGAGAGCTCGCGGCGCTCTTCCGGCGGCAGCGACCTGTAGACCGGCACGAAGGCGTTGCTGAGCGCCCCCTCGGCCAGAAGCTCGCGAAACAGGTTGGGAATGCGGGTGGCGACCAAAAAGGCGGCCAGCACCTCCTGCGCAAAGAGGTTGACCATGAGCGTCTGGCGCAAGAGGCCGCTGAGCCGGCTCGCCAGGGTGCCGACCATCAGGGTCAGCGCGCCGCGCGCACCGGACCGGCGCGCCTGGGGGCGAGGTTTGGGGGTCTGCATCAGATGCCTACCGGGCACGGCAAAGGGGACAGCACGCGTCCCAGTCTAAGCGATCGGCGGCAGGCCGGTCGGAGCGTCGCCTGGCGCAGGCTTACGACTTGTCTACAGCTTGTCTACAGCTTGTCTACAGCGGGCGAGGATGTGTTAAGTTGATAACGATGCTGACCCCTGTGCGCGTGTTATCGAGCAGCGGCCCCATGCGGGTGGAGCTGGCGCAGTGGCATGACCGGCTGGTGGTGGTCAAGCGCCTGCAGGGCTTCTCGCATGTCCTCGAGGCGCGGCTGAGGCGCGAGGCCAGCGTGGTGAAGAAGCTTCAGCACGACAACATCATCCCGCTCCTAGCCACCGAGGGCGACCGCATCATCTACGCCTACTGCTCGGGCATGAGCTTGGCGGAGGCGCTGCGCGGCGGCACCATCCGGCCCAAGCGGGCGGTCAGGATAGCCGCCGACGTCCTGAGGGCGCTCGACTACGCCCACGGCATGAACGTGATCCACTGCGACGTGAAGCCGTCCAACATCATGATCAAGGGCGACAAGGCGCTCTTGACCGACTTCGGCTTCGCCAAGGACCTGGCCATGACCGCCATCACCGCGCCCGGCATGCTCTTGGGCACCCCCAACTACATGGCCCCGGAGCAGTTCAGGGGCGACCGCAGCGACCCCCGCAGCGACCTCTACGCGGTGGGCGCCGTGCTCTTTCACATGCTGACGGGCGCCCCCCCCTACGGCTCGCAGGCCTTGCGCTTTTTGGCGGGCGACGACCGCCTCACCCTGGCGCCGCTGCAGGGCGAGGCGGAGCCCCTGGAGGGCGCTATCGGCCGCGCCCTGTCGCGCGACCCAAAAGCGCGCTTCGAGAGCGCCGCCGAGATGCTGAGGGCGCTCGCTGAGGTTCACCGATGAGAGCAGAACCCGGGGGTCAGACGTCAGGGGTCGGAATAAAACCCTCCGGCGCCTGGATGCTGATTCCCGTCTCCTGAGCATGCTTCTCGCCTTCGGCGGCGACGCCTTTTTGGTTCACCGCGCCGCGAAGCGGGCGCTCGCCGCGCGCGGCTTCAAGCCCCACGAGGTGACCGAGCTGGGCGAGGGCATGACGGCGCGGGAGGTGGCGCACCTGGCGGCGCAGTCGGGCCTGTTCGGGCAGGTCGCCCTGCGTTTGGACTTTGGCGCGGCCTTTAAGGGTCAGGCCGGGGTCAAGCCGCGCAACGAGGTGTTGAAGGTCTTGGAGGCCGGTTCCGAGAGCCTCATCGTGGTGCTCGACCAGGAGGCCACGGCGGCACGGCAGAAGGTCTACAAGGCCGTGGGCAGCTTTGAGCACCTGCCCACGCCGCGCTTTGGCGCGCTCAGTCACTGGGTGCGCGAGGAGCTGCGGGCAGAGGGGCTACGCTTTGAAGACGACGTGCCGCAGACGCTCGCCGACCTTTTCGGTGAGGACCTGCCGGGCATCGCCTCGGAGATTCAGAAGCTCGCCGCCCTTGACGAAACCTTGAGTAGCGTGCGCGTGCGCGAGGTCGCGGGCCGCCCCGCCGCCCGCGACGCCTTTGCGCTCATCGAGACCGCCGCTCGGGGCGACGCGAGGGGCGCGCTCGAGGTCGTGCGCAGCCTGATGGATCAGGGCGAAGCGCCCGCGCGGGTGTTGGGCGCCGTCACCTGGCAGTACAACCTGGTGGCGCGCTGCGTCGGCCTGCAGGAGAGCCGGGCCCGGCTCGACGCCGCGGCCGTCACCCAAGCCTTGAAAGTAAAACCCTTCGTGGCGCAAAAGGCGCTGGCGCTGGCGCGCCCGCTCGACGAGGCGGCGCTGGGGCGGGTGCTCGGCGCCATCCTCGAGGCCGACGTGGCCATCAAGTCGGGCAAGGACGAAGGCTGGGCGCTCGAGGCGCTCACCCTCAAGCTGGCGACCCTGCAGCGCTGAGCCGTCCATTTTCCCCTACTCCCTCTCACCCCACTCCCCTATCCCCCTGCCCCAAGCGCGTTATGCTCTTTGGATGACCTCGTCCTCACTCGCGGCGCGCTTTTTGGAAGGCGACGAGCGCGCCTTGGCCCGCGCCATCACCCTGCTCGAGTCCGGCCGCCCGCAGGGCCAGGCCCTTTTGAGGGAGGTCCGCGCCCGCGCCAACCGGGCACGCATCGTCGGCATCACCGGCTCGCCCGGCAGCGGCAAGAGCACCCTCTCCGACAGGCTCATCGGCAAGATCAGGGAGCGCGACCAGCGCGTCGCGGTCGTGGCGGTGGACCCCACCAGCCCCTACAGCGGCGGCGCCATCTTGGGCGACCGCATCCGCATGCTGCGCTGGCACCAGGACAGGAGCGTCTACATCCGCTCGATGGCCACGCGGGGCCATCTGGGCGGTCTGGCGGCGGCCAGCCTCCAGGTGGTGGCGCTCTTGGACGCCTACGGCTTCGACTACGTGCTCATCGAGACCGTCGGCGTCGGCCAGTCCGAGGTGGACATCGTTAAAGTGGCCGACACGACGGTCCTGGTCATGACCCCCGGCCAAGGCGACGGCGTCCAGGCCTTCAAGGCGGGCATCATGGAGATTGCCGATGTCTTCGCGGTCAACAAATTCGACCAAGCGGGCGGCCCCAGGCTCTTGCGCGAGCTCAAGGCGGCGCTCGAGCTCGGCCACCCCGAGGAGGGCGAGTGGTGGCCCGCCATCCAGGCGACGACCGCCGCGACGGGCGAGGGCCTAGACGAGCTTATGACCCACCTGGACAAGCACCACGAGCACCTCACGGCCTCGAGCGAACTGGACGAAATCCGCCGCGGCCGCGCCCGCTTCGAGATCGCCGCCATCGTCCACGAGAGGATCCGCCAGCAGACCGAGGCGCAAGAAGGCGAGCTTATCGAGGCCGTCTTGAGAGGCGAGCTCGAGCCGGGCGAGGCCGCGCGGAAGGTGTTGGAGAGTTTTTGAGGCGGCGGAGCCTACATCTTGCGCTGTTCACCATCGGATGCAGCGAGTATGATCATCCTGTGGAAGACATTATACGTCCTGTGACGTATAATTCCTAGTTAGACCCCGGAATTGCACATGCTCACACCGTCTCAACGCATCACTCTGTTGAAGGAAATCAGCACTCGCCTTTCAAACGAAGGATGGCCGCTTGTCGACGTGACGCTTACGCAGTTCAAGCTTCCGACGTCGGAGACCTGGCAAGGCGACAAAGACGCGTACATCCTGGATATGCTCAAAGAGGCATCAGACCACTCACTTCTGGAGCTCGGGCAACACGTTGGGTTCCGGTTCGAAGAGGCACCGATGATCGGCGTCGATCCACCGTTTTGGCGGAAGCGGATGTTCCGTCTCTTCATCTCGCACCTTTCCTCCCACAAGGTATTTGCAGCAGAACTTCAAGAGGCGCTGCTTCGATTCGGTATCTCTTCGTTCGTTGCTCACAACGACATCGAACCGACTCTCGAATGGCAAGCACAGATCGAAACTGCGTTGTCAACGGCTGAATCCCTGGTGGCGCTGCTGCATCCGGACTTTCACGCGAGCAAATGGACTGACCAAGAGATTGGCTTTGCCATGGGAAAAGGCCTTCCGGTATTCGCGGTCCGCTTCGGACAGGATCCGTACGGTTTCATCGGCCGCTTTCAGGGATTCGCCGGGCATGGGAAGACTGCGCTAGCGATCGCGCGCGAACTGTTCGATGCTTATCGCAAGAACAAGCAGACGCAACGCCGCATGGCCGAGATCTTGGTCAACTTGTTTGAGGACAGCGCCAGCTTTGCCGAGGCCAAGGCGCGGATTGGCTACCTCGAAGAACTTGAAGTCTGGGAATCAGGCTTCCCCTCTCGCATTGAGTCCGCCGTTGAAGCCAACTCTCAGGTCTCTGTTTCCTGGGGTGTTCCCGAAAGAACTCAAGCATTAGCCAAGAAGTGGAAGGCCCATGGGGTCTAACCTTTCCTTCAAGCGGACCTGCCTTACGGCAGGCCGCTTAAGTCAAACGTTAGGCAGCATCTTCGCGCCTGCTACACTTGACGTATGACTGCCCCTGTTTTGGATAAACATATCGAAATCACGCCTGGTGTCGCTAGTGGGAAACCACGCATCGCTGGACATCGTATCACCGTGCAGAATATCGTCATCTGGCACGAGCACATGGGTAAGAGCGCCGATGAGATAAGCGCCGATCATAACGTGACCCTAGCTGATGTGTATGCAGCGTTGACTTACTACTTCGACCACCAAGACGAGATCAATGACAGCATCAGAGAGGGTGAGGAATTTGTCGAGGAGATGCGTAGAAACAGCCCCTCGGTTCTTGGTCAAAAGCTAAAGACATGGCTCGGTGGGTGAAATCCGCTATTACACAGACGAGCATGTGTCACGAGCGGTCATCAATGGCTTAAGACAGCGAGGGATTGACGTTCTGAGCGTAGCCGAGGCGGACATGCTCGGCGCTGATGATGAAGCGCATTTGGCGCTTGCTCTCGCTGAGGGAAGGATTATTTTTACGCAAGACGATGACTTTCTACGCCTTGCGGCTTCGGGCAAAGCGCATGCAGGTGTCATTTACGCACCGCAACGTACCTCGACAGGTGATAGTATCCGTGGCCTGATGCTCATCTATCAGGCGCTAGAAGCAGAGGACATGGTTGGCAAGGTCGAGTACCTGTGAATGGGTTACTGCCATGCTGCCTCACCACGCGCTGCAACGGACGCGCCCACGCACGCGCATTTCCAATGTCTCTCTTGACTTGTTGCTTGATCGGGGTACTGAAAGGGCGCGCCGCTGCGCTTAGCCGTTAAGCAAAACTCTCGCTTTTGCCGTGCTAGATTGACGGCATGAACAAGCTCGAGAAGCTGCTTGTTACGATTCTACGGGAGCTTCCACGCCAGTATCCTTTTGGCGACCTCTGCGCCTTGCTGAAAGCAATGTGCTCGCTTGCCCCTTGTCAGGAGATCCAAGCCCTTAGCCCCTCGAGCGCCTGGCCGAACGCCAGCGCCGCAGCGGCGCCTTAGGGCTGTCTGCACAATGCGGGTGTGCGGCGTAAGGCGCCCTGAAGCGCTCGAGTAGACTTATGCTGGAGGATGATTATGACACGCGCACTTCAGGAGGTCGAAAGGTTGTTGTCCGGCATGACGCGTGCGGAAAAAGCTCAACTGTTGCAGTGGGTGGTCAGTGATTTGGGAGACGCGTTTCCCGGCATCGAAACGACGCCCGGTGTCGCGGGTGGCGAGCCGCGCATCGTTGGCAGCCGCATCCCTGTTTGGGTTCTGGAGCAGGCGAGGCGACTCGGCGCCAGCGAGGCCGACTTGCTAGGCTCCTATCCGACGCTCCGAGCCGAGGATTTGGCCCACGCCTGGGCGTATGTGCGCGCTCACCCGGAAGAGATCGACCGTCAGATACACGAAAACGAGGACGCGTAGGGATCGGTGCGTTTCTACGCGGACGAAAACTTTCCCTTGCCGGTGGTCGAGGCCTTGCGCGGGTTCGGGCACGACGTTCTCACCGTCCTCGAGGCAGGAAAGGCAGAGCAGGCCGTCAGCGACGAGGAGGTGCTGGCTTT
>JALZLY010000074.1 GCA_030858465.1 Deinococcota bacterium | reverse complement strand
GGCGCCCGGCGCGCCGGGCTGGTACGAGAACGCCCTCACGGTCTCGGTCCTGAGCGGCGGGATGGCGTCGCGGCTCTTTACCGAGGTGCGCGAAAAGCGCGGCCTCGTCTACGCGGTGGCGGCGGTGAGCCGCGCGGTGCGCGGTTTCGGCTACACCCTGGCCTACGCCGGCACCACCCCCGAGCGCGCCGACGAGACCTTGTCGGTCATGCTGGCGGAACTCGCGCGCGTCCGCGAGGGCGTGACGGGGGCCGAGCTCGAGCGTGCCCGCACCGGCATCCTCTCCAGCCTGGTCATGCAGTCCGAGTCGAGCGGGGCGCGCTCGAGCTCGCTCGCCCGCGACAGCTACCTGCTGGGCGCGCCGCGCAGCCTCGCCGAGGTCAGAGCGAGTATCGAGGCCGTTGGTTTGGATGACCTGAACCGCTACCTCGCCGCGCGGCCCCTGCCCGAGTTCACCCTCATGACCCTGGGGCCCGAGCGCCTGCCGCCCCCTCGGGAAGTGGCAACCCCAACCCCGACGCAGACCCGGGTGAAGGCGTGAGCAGCGAGGGTTTAACAGGTGGTTTAACAGAACGCGCGGGGCTCGAGTTCCACCGAACCACCCTGGACAACGGCCTCACCGTCATCGGCGAGCGCAACCCCCGCGCCCAGTCCTTCGCCGCCGGCTATTTCGTGCGCACCGGGGCGCGCGACGAGACGCAAGAGCTCTCCGGGGTTTCGCACTTTTTGGAGCACATGATGTTTCGCGGCAGCGCGCGCCGCGGCGGCGACGAGGTCCTGCGCGAGTTCGACGAGTTGGGCGCCAAGTACAACGCCTATACCAGCGACGAGACCACCGTCTACTACGGCTCGGTCCTGCCCGAGCGCGCTGGCGCGCTCCTGGACCTCCTCAGCGACATGATGCGCCCGCTGCTCCGCGAAACGGACTTCGAGACCGAGAAGAAGGTCATCCTAGAAGAGATCGCCATGTACGAGGACCGCCCGGCCTTCAAGGTCTTCGAGGAGGGAGGCCGCCTCTACTATAGGGGCCACCCGCTCGGCAACCCGGTGCTCGGCTCTAGCGCGTCGATTCGTACGCTCTCGCGCGGCGCCATGCTGGACTACTTCAGGGCCCGCTACGCGCCCAACAACCTGGTCCTGGCCCTGAGCGGGCGCTACGACTGGGAGGCGGTCCTAGCGCAGGTGTCGGCTCTGACGGCCGAGTGGCAGCCGCAGGACGCGCCCCGCCGCTACCCCGAGCTGAGGCCGGCCCGTGGCCGGCAGGACCTTGAGAGCGCCAAGCTGAAGCGCGTTCACGCGGTCGCCTACGCGCCGGGCGTCTCGGCGGCCGACCCCTTGCGCTTCGCCGCGGGTATCTTGGCGAGCTGTCTGGGCGCCTCCTCGGGCAGCCGCCTCTACTGGGCGCTGGTCGACGGCGGCCTCGCCGACAGCGCCTCGCTCTCGCACGACGGCGCCGACGGCTCGGGCAGCTTCGTGGGCTACCTGTCCTGCGCGCCCGGCCTGGCGCCGCAGGTCCTGGACATCTTCGAGAGGACCCTCCAAGACGCCCAGGCGGGCGGCCTGGAGGCTGGCGAGTGGGAGCGGGCGCAGCGCAAGCTGGCCACCGGCCTGACGCTCGGCGGCGAGACGCCCTTTGGCCGGCTCATGTCGCTCGGCTCGAGCTACCTCTACACCGGGGACTATAGAAGCGTCCCGGCCCTCGTCGAGCGGATCATGAACACTGGCCTGGACGAGGCCGACAGGCTCTTGGCGCGCCGCCCTTTCGACGCGCTCTTCACCGCCGTCCTGGGGCCCGGCGCCTAGCGCGCGGGCCTTGGAGCGCGTCACGATCATGGCCGCTTCTCATGGGGCCGCGCCATAGACTGCGCTATGCTCAGCGCGTCGTCCCTTTTTACCTTCGTGGTCTCGTCCCTGCTTCTCTTCCCGGTTCTCACCGCCGCGGCTCCGGCCGCGGACTTCGCCGCCCTCACGGTGATCCCCTACGGCCGCCAGAGCTACGACATCGCCACCGGCCTGACCGTCTTGGCCGACGGCGGCGAGGTGCAAGACCGCGAGCGCGGCATCAGCCTGGCGGGCGCGGTGGTCCGGCTGCGGGAGGGCGTCTTTATCGAGCTCGAGCAGGCCCGGGCCCGAGGCGACTCTGGTGGCGACTTCGGCGGCGGCTTGAGCGAGGTCAAGGCTGAGCGCATCCGCCTCGAGCCGGCTAGCCAGACGCTCTTCGCCGAGGGTAAGGTCGAGCTGGTGAGAGGCGGCCTCAGCGCCAGCGCCGAGAGGCTGCGGGTCTTTTTCGAGGACGGCGTCCTGGTGGCTGAAGAGGTGCGGAGCGAGGCACCCGCCCTCTCCGGTCGCGCGCTGGTGGTCGACCTCCACTCTGGGGCGGCGCTCCTGGTCGGCCCCTACCGCCTCGAGGACGGCCCCCTCAGCTTGGTGAGTATGCGCGCGGACGACCTGCTCGAGCTCGACCTCGCGGGCGCCGGCGACGCCTTGGGCGTGACCGTCTCGACCGAGCCCGATCCCCAGAGGGTGGCGCGTCTTGGGGCCTACCTGCGCCAATGAGGCAGGCGTGACGAGGCGGCTTGGTCGGCTGCTCGGCCTGGTCGGCCTGCTCGGCCTTGCCGGCTCCGGGCTCGCCGGGTACGGCTTGGCTGGTGATGGGCTGGCTGGTGATGGGCTGGCTGGTGACGGGCTGGCCCCTGACTGCGCCGGCTTTTCCGAGCGCTCGCTCAGCGTGAGCGGTTTTGGCCGCGCCTACTTCGCCGAGCTGCGCCTGGAGGGGGAGGTGGCCGAGCTCTACGGCGGCATCTGCCTCGAGAGCGAGGCCAGAAGCCCTTCGGGCGAGCCGCGCTGGACCCTGCGCGGCGAGAGGGTGCGGGTGGACACCCGCCCCTCGCCCGCTCTCTTCTCGCTCGCTCAGGCGGCGCTCGCCTTTGAGGGCTGGACGGTAGCGGCCGCGGCGCTCAGCGCCGACGGGCGCACCCTGGCGCTCCAGGACGTGCGCTTTCGCGGCCACCGCAGCCAGGGCCGGGCGGAGGCGGCGCGCTACGACTTGGACAGCGGTGAACTGGCTCTCACCGGGCCCGCCCTCGACACGCCCGACTACCGCCTGACGGCGGCGCGGGCTAAGCTGGACGGCGAGCTCCTCAAGCTCGAGGCGGCCGTCGCCACCACCTGCCGCGAGGGCGACCCGGTCTTCGACCCGGTCTCCGGCGACCCGCCCCTGCGCCTCACGGCGCCCCGGGCGGAAATCGACCTGGTGCGGGGGCGCATGCGCCTGCACGGCGCCGCCCTGGAGGTCGGCACGCTCGCCCTGCCGCTCGGCGGCG
>JALZLY010000073.1 GCA_030858465.1 Deinococcota bacterium | reverse complement strand
GAGGAGCGTCGCCGAGCTTGCCCGGCGCGTCGGCTACCTCTTTCAGGACCCCGACAGGGGCCTGTTCGAGCGCTCCGTCCGGCGCGAGGTCGCCTTTGGCCCGCGCCAGCTCGGCCGACGGGGGGAGAGGTTGGGGGCGGCCGTCGCGCGGGCGCTGGCGCTCACCCGGCTGACCTCTAGGGAGGGGCACCCCTACGACCTGCGGCCGAGCGAGAGGCGCTGGCTGGCCTTAGCGAGCGTTCTGGCGATGGAGACGCCGGTCCTCGTCCTGGACGAGCCGAGCCGCGGCTTGGACCACGGGGGCAAAAGGCATTTGCTGGCGCTCCTCAAGGCCTTGCGCGCGGCCGGCAGGAGCTTGCTCCTCATCAGCCACGACCTGGCCCTTGTCGCCGAACTCGCCGACCGCGTCTTCGTTCTGGAGGATGGGCGGCTGAGCGGCGGCGCGGCCAGGGAGGTCCTGCTCGACGAGGCCACGCTCGAGCGGGCGGGTCTGGACCTGCCTCCGGCCGCGCGCCTGGCCAAAGACCTCGGTCTGAGGCCGGTCCTTACCGAAGCCGAACTCTTCGCGGCCCGGCCGACATGAAGCCGGCGCCTCCGCGCGTAGAATGAGATCGATGCTGAACTTTACCGACAAGGCCAAATCGCGGGTTCGACAGTTTTTGGAGGCGCAGCGCGCCCAGGGTGTGAGCGCCTTGCGTCTCGCTGGCACGCAGGGCGAGCCCAAGCTCTGGCTCATGAAAGCGGAGGATGCTCGAGAGGACGACGTGACGTTCGACGGCGGCGGCTTTCCGGTCTATACCGACCCCATGAGCGCACGGCAGTTCAAGGGTGCGACCGTCGACTTCGTCGAGAACGTGATGACCAGCGGCTTTCGGGTCTTCTTCCCGAGCCCCAGTTGGGACGACCCCGTCGCTCAGGCCGTTCAGGACGTGATCGACAAGCAAATCAACCCCGGCGTCGCCGGCCACGGTGGCAAGGTCGCCCTGCGCGGCGTCGAAGCCGGCGTCGCCTACATCAGCCTGGGCGGAGGCTGCCAGGGCTGCGGCATGGCCGATGTGACCCTCAAGCAGGGCATCGAGGTGATGATCAAGGAGGCGGTGCCGGAGATCAGGGACATCGTCGACAGCACCGACCACGCGGGCGGCACCAATCCCTACTACAGTGGGGGCTCGAGCGGCCGGGGCGAGTCGCCGCTCGGCTAGGGTCTCGTTCGCCTACTCGAACCGCGGCGCTTCTCGGGCTTCCTGACGAGGCGCGGCCCAAGTTGCCGCCTAGCAAGGCTCGAGGTTCAACTCCCTTCTTTGTTTGCCGACGCTTGTTTGCCAGCGCTTTCCTGTGGGCTAGTCTTGCTGGGTGGTGTTGTCGTCGCGCTCCTCCTCTTCGGGCAAGACGGTGGCCAAGGGGGTGCGGCGGGTGATGAAGGGCAGGACCAGCGAGAGAGCGACCATCACCCACAGGCCGATAGCGAGTGGCGAGCCCACCAAGATGCTCGGGTCGCCGTTGGATAGCGACAGCGCCCGGCGCAGGTTGACCTCCATCAGCGGGCCGAGCACCAGCGCCAGGATGACGGGGGCGACCGGGAAGTCCATCTTGCGCATGGCGTAGCCGACCACGCCAAAGGCCGTCATCAGCATGAGGTCGAAGACCGAGGAGTTGACGGCGTAGACGGCGACGTAAGAGATGGTCGCGACGGCTGGCACTAAAATCCAGCGCGGGACCAGCAAGAGTTTGACGAAAAGCCCGACCAGCGGCAGGTTGAGGATAAGGAGCATGACGTTGCCGATGTACATGGAGGCGACGAGCCCCCAGAAGAGTTCGGGGTTGCGGGCGATGAAGAGCGGTCCCGGCGTGAGGTTGAGAGCCAGCAGCGCGCCGAGGATCACGGCGGTGGTGCCGCTGCCGGGCACTCCGAGCGTAAGTAAGGGGATGAGCGCACCGGACACCGAGGCGTTGTTGGCCGCCTCGGGCGCGGCCACGCCGCGGATGTCACCGCTGCCGAAGGTGCCCTTGCGGTCGACGAGACGCTGCTCGACGGTGTAGGCCAGAAAACTCGCAATCGTTGCCCCCGCGCCGGGAAGAACTCCGACCATGAAGCCGAGCACGCTCGAGCGGATCATCACCCACCAACTAGCAGCGAACTCTTTGCTGGAGATCATCACCCGGCCCATCTTCTGCATCGTCTCCTGGCCGTAGCGGCTCCCTTCGATCAGCATGAACACCTCGGAGACGGCGAAAAAGCCGATGGTGACGACGACGAAGTCGAGGCCGTCGTAGAGCGCGAGCTGCCCAAAGGTGTAACGGGGAATGCCGGTGCCGGGGTCGAGCCCGATCATCGCCAGCATCAGCCCGAAAGCCGTCGCGATGAGCCCTTTGGCAAAGTGCTTGCCGGTCAGGGCGGACAGCGTCGAAAAGGTGAAGACGATGAGCACGAAGTATTCGGCGGGCCCGAAGCGAATCGCCCACTGCGCCAAGAGCGGCGCGAAGAGCATGAGCCCCACCACCGAGAGCGTTCCGCCGATGAACGAGGCGATGGCCGAGATGGCCAAGGCCGGCCCCGCGCGTCCCTGTTTGGACATCTCATAGCCGTCGAGCGCGGTGGCGACCGACGAGGCGGTGCCGGGCACGTTCAGCAAGATGGTGCTGATCGAGTTGCCGTACTGCGAGCCGTAGTAGATGCCCGAAAAGAGGATCAGCATCGAGGTGGGCTCTAAGCCCAGCGCGAAGGTGATGGGAATCAAAATGGCGATGCCGTTGATGGGCCCGATCCCCGGCAGCATGCCGATGATGGTGCCCAGAAGCACGCCGATAAAGGCCACGAACAGGTTGGTGGGTGTCATGGCGACGCTGAAGCCGCCCATGAGAGACTGCAGGACATCCATCTAGAAGAACCTCTCGAAGAGGTCGCCTACCGGCAGATAGAGATCGAGCCCCCAGACGAAGACCATATAAAGTGCGACCGAAAAGCCGATACCGGCTACTGCCCCCTGCCACAGTTTGGCCTTGAAAAGGCCTCCGAACACGACGAAAAAGAGGGTCGTCGCCAGCATGAAGCCGAGCGGCTCGAGAAGATAAGCATACACGACAAAGGTCAAGAGCCCGACAACCAGTGCCGGCCAGACCTGGCGCGGCGGCCACTTGGCGGTGGGCTGGGCCCGCACAAACAAAAAGATAGCCAGGGGCACAAGGATCACCGCGATGGCGAGAGGAACGGCGCGCGCACCGACCGGGTCGGTGAAGAAGGTGGCCCGGAAGCTCCACGCTTCGTAGCCAAACCAAAGGGCCAGCAAGAGTAGCAAGGCAGCCGTAACCCGGTCGCTCATGACGCCTCCAAAACCGTGTGGGGGTGGTTTTCCACCCCCACGGTCGATGCCTAGTTGCCTTCGATCTGCGCTGACAGCTCGCGGATCGTCTCGACCTGGTTGTAGACGAACTGAGTCATCTCCTCGCCGCCGCGCCAGAAGTCCGCCAGGCCGCTCCTCTCGCGCAGCACCTCGTACGCTTCGGACTCCTCGAGTTGCCTGAAGGCCTCGACCCAATAGTCGTAGACCTCGTCCGAGACGCCCGCCGGCACGTAGAAGCCGCGCCAGTTCGCGCCGACCACGTCGAGTCCCTGCTCCCGGGCGGTGGGCACGTCTTCCAGCAGGCCGCCGAGGCGCTCCTCGGAGAGAACCGCTAAGACCTTGAGATTGCCGGCCTCGATCTGCGGGAGGGCCTCGGACACGTCGCCCGTAAAGGCCTCGGCGCGACCTCCCAGAATCTCCACGATGGCGGGGCCACCGCTCGAGAAGGAGACGTAGCGAACAGCGCCGACCTCCTCGACGCCGGCTTCCTGCGCGGCGAGAAGCACCTTGATGTGGTCCCAACCGCCGATCGCCGAGCCACCCACGAAGGTCACGCTGCCCGGGTTCTCCTGAAGGGCGTCCATGAGTTCGGGGAGGCTATCGTAGGGGCTGTCAGGTGCGACGGCGATCACTCCGTAGTCGGCGCCGACCGCCGCCACCCAGCGCACGTCGTCCTCGTCGAAGCCGGTGAACTGGCCTTGGGCGATGCGGGTGGTGGTCGCGGTCGAGGCCGCCACGATCAGGTTCTCGTTGCCCTCTTGCTGACCGACCACGTGGGCGTAGGCGACGCCGCCGCCCGCGCCCGCCATATTCTGGGTGCGGATCTGCCCCTGCACCAGTCCGAGCTCGCTGAGAATCGGGGCGATGCTGCGGCAGGTGAAGTCCCAGCCGCCGCCCGGGTCGGAGGGGGCGATGCAGAGCACGTTGCTCGGGGTAGCGCCCTGCGCCAGCGCCAGCCCCAGACAGGGGACGAGGAGTAGGGGCAAGAGTCGTTTGAGCGAACCAATCATAAACAACCTTCCTTTCGTGTAGAGCGCGCCCTTGGAGCCCGCTCCTTCCAGCCACGCGTCGCGGCCTGAGCTGCGCGCGCTGTGCTGCCTTGCCGCTTCGGTCCGCCGGAAGCGCGTCCGAAGAGGTCCGCGCGACCCGGTGGAGGTTGGACCTGCTCGCCCGGCTCCACCGCTGAGGCACCGGGTACTGAAGCACTGGGTACGATGCTGGGTACAATGACCCCATGAACGTGCAGATTTTCGGCACCAGCAGATCACAGGATACCAAAAAGGCGCTGAGGTTTTTCAAGGAGCGCTATAGGCCTCACTTCGTGGACCTCTCGCAGCGGCCCATGGCGCCGGGCGAGTTTGGGCGCTTCGTGCGGAGGTTCGGCTTAAGCGCGCTCATCGACACCCACGGCAAGGCCTACAAGAAGCTAGTAGCTCAAGAAGCTGGTAGGTACAGTAGCGTTGCTCGTCACGCCCCCGTACCTCCGGGCAGGGCTTGCTGCTCGGCGCGGTCCTCGCGTCCCGTGCTAATGTCTCTAGAGGCGCCTTCTTGGGAGAGGCACTCTCGAGGCGTCTTCTGTTGGCAACTCAACGCGTTCAGGTAGCTTCCGGCGCCTTGGACGCTAAAAGGGTAAGCGTGATGCAATGGCCGAGCAACTCATCGTTTTTGGAACCCTAGTAGCCGCGCTCGCCCTGTTCATCTGGGGCCGCTGGCGTTATGACCTTGTCGCCATGACGGCGTTGCTCACCGTCACCGTAACGGGTGTCGTAGACGGCCAGACAGCTTTCTCCGGCTTTGGTCATCCGGCCGTCATCACGGTCGCGGCGGTGCTCATCATCAGTCGCAGTTTGACCAGAGCCGGCCTCGCTGACCTACTGGCGGGGTGGATGTCCAAAGTAGCGAACCGTCCGAGCCTTCAGGTCGCGGCGCTCTCCGGTCTAGCCACGCTTCTGTCTGCCTTCATGAACAACGTGGGCGCCTTGGCTTTGCTCTTGCCGGTCGCCCTCAGCATGGCGCGCAAGAGCGGATTGTCACCGTCGGTCCTGCTCATGCCCCTAGCCTTCGGGACGCTGCTCGGCGGCATGACGACCTTGATCGGCACGCCACCCAACATCATCATCTCGACCTTTCGGGGGGAAACGGGCAGTTTGGGATTTCGCATGTTCGACTTTACACCGGTGGGAGTCGGGGTCGCGCTGACGGGGCTGCTGTTCATGTCTCTCGTGGGCTGGCGCCTCATCCCGCAGCGCAAAGGCCGGACCACCACTGAGGATCTCTTTGACATCAAGGGCTACCTGACCGAAGTGCAGGTGCCCCCAGTGTCGCCCTTGGCCGGCAAGCCGCTGCGCGAGCTGGGCAGGTTGATCAAAAAAGACAGTGACGTGACCGTGGTGGGTATCATCCGTAGTAAGCGACGGATCCTGGCGCCCTCAGCCTTCGAGATTATCCGCGAGGATGACGTCTTGATCGTCGAAGCGGACTCGGAAACCCTGCAGGCGCTGACAGAAACAGCCGGCTTCAGGCTCGTCGGCAGCAAAGACCTGGGCCAAGAGGTGCTGGGTTCCGACGAGGTAGGCACTTTTGAAGCGGTGGTTGCTCCAGGCACGCTCATGGAGGGCAGAACGGCCACGGACCTCACCTTGCGGCGGCGCTTCGGCCTGAACCTCTTGGCGGTCTCCCGACAGGGCGAACGGCTGAGGGCGCGTCTCAACCGCATCCGCTTCCGGGCGGGCGACGTTCTGCTCTTGCAGGGCGACAGCCTCACCTTTCGAGAGGCCTTGCCCGCGCTGGGCTGCTTGCCTTTGCAACGGCGGGAACTACGCTTGGGCCAGAGGCGCCGGCTCTTCCTCACCCTCAGCATCTTCGTCGTGGCGATCGCCGTGAATATTGCCGGCCTGCTGCCCGCTCAGGTCTCCCTGGCCACGGCGGCTCTGGTAATCGTGCTCCTCAAGATTCTCTCCTTGAGGGAGACATACGAGAGCATCAACTGGTCGGTGCTGGTGCTCATCGGCGCGATGATCCCGGTCGGGACGGCACTTGAAACCACCGGCGGTGCGCAACTCCTCGCGGACGGCATGCTGAGGCTCACGGGTGGTCTTGCGCCCGTGTGGTCGCTCACCCTCTTGCTCGTCGGCACCATGTGTCTCACGGACATCATCAACAACTCGGCGGCGGCAGTCCTGCTGGCGCCCATCGCCATCGGTATGGCTCAGGGCTTGGGCGTGTCCGCAGACCCCTTCTTGATGGCGGTTGCCATCGGCGCTTCCTGCGCCTTTCTCACCCCCATAGGCCACCAGTCCAACACGCTGGTGATGGGGCCCGGTGGGTACAAGTTCAGTGATTACTGGCGCATGGGCTTGCCGCTGGAAATTCTCATCGTGCTGGTAAGCGTCCCGCTGCTTCTCCTCTTTTGGCCGTTGTAGGCGCTGCGGCTGCACTATCACGGTTGAACCCGCCTCCAGCACGCGAAAGCTGCAACCCCAACGACGGACCTCCAAGCACCAGCCAAACTCACGACGCTGCCTTAGCTCGTGACACAGGCATCCCAGCCAAGACCGCTCATCAACCTTTTGATGGTCATCTTGCTTTTAAGTCTTGTGCCTGGCGTTGCCGTCTTCTGAAGTTTCACCATAAGCGAGACGGCTTCAACTATCCAGTCTGTCAGAAGGGGTTTTTCAAAGCCTTCTCTAAGTAAGTGCGGTAGATTTGCCGGGTAGGAAGTCAGTTATTCCTAAAGCAAAGAAAAGGAGTATTTATGGCATCAACCTTTCAGGAGTCGGACCTGCCGGGCATCGGCCGGAAGTTTCAGCTCGTCACGCGCAGCGGTGACAAACTCGTGGTGGTGGTCCACGATGACGGCAAGCGCGAGCTTTACCACTTCTATCACGGTAACCCTGACGAGAGCATCTCCATGATAAGCCTGAGCGACCAGGAGGCCCGGCAGCTCGCCGGCATCATCGGCGGCATGAGTTACCAGCCCAAAGCCCTGGAGTCTACCGAGCTCGAGCTGCAGGACCTGCTCATCGAGTGGATCAAGGTCCATCCAGGGTCCCCGGCGAGTGGTAAGACGATTGCCGAGCTTGGCGTGCGCGAGACGACGGGCGCGAACATCATCGCCATTGTAGAGGGCGACGAGACCATCATCAGCCCTGGTCCGCACCAAAGCCTGCGCGCGGATGTCACGCTCGTCGTTGCGGGTGACCGCAGACAGGTGAGGGCCTTTAAGCAGCTCATCAACAGCAACGCCTAAGGCTCTTTATGGAGCAACTGGCTCACGTCACCCTCGAGGTCGGCCTGGCACTGGCGCTGGTGCTTGGCGCCATTTTGCTAGCCAACCGGCTCCGCTTCTCCTCGGTTCCCTTTCTCATCCTCATCGGCATGGTGATGGGCTCGCACGTTCCCGCGCTGGGTCCCTTCAACCTGCAATTCGAGTACGCCGCACCGTTCATCAACTTCCTGGGGCAGTTGGGCGTCTTGTTCCTGCTCTTTTACCTGGGTTTGGAGTTTTCCGTCGGCAGGCTCATCAAGGCCGGGCGCTCCATCGCCGTGGGCGGCAGCATCTATATCAGCATCAATTTGACCATCGGTCTGCTGTTCGGTTTCCTCATGGCTTGGCCGCTGCAGGAGGTCCTGGTGGCGGCGGGCATCATCACCATCTCGTCCAGCGCCATCGTCGCCAAGGTTCTGGTCGAACTCAAGCGCACCGCCAACCCCGAGACGGACATGATTTTAGGCATCATCATGTTCGAGGACGTGTTCTTGGCGGTGTACCTCTCCGTCGTGTCCGGCCTGGTCCTGTCCGGCGCGACCTCTTTTGTGGGGGTGCTGACCTCCGCTGCCCTGGCGCTTGGTTTCATGCTGACCTTTTTGGTCGTCGGTAGGAGCTTGGTGCCTTGGCTCAACCGCTTGCTTGACATCGCTTCGGATGAAGTGTTCATGTTCGCCATCTTCGCGGCTCTCTTGCTCATCGCCGGTTTTGGTGAGACCATCCACGTTGCGGAGGCCATCGGCGCCTTACTGGTGGGCCTGGTGCTGGCGGAGACCTCGTACCGTCAGCGCATCGAGAGCGTCATCTTGCCCTTCAGGGATTTCTTCGGGGCTATCTTCTTCTTCAGTTTCGGCCTGAGCATCAACCCCACCCTGCTCGGTGGGGCGTTCTTGCCCGCCCTCATCGCGGTGCTGCTGACCATCATCGGGAACTTTAGCGCGGGCATGCTGGCGGGCCGCAGCGCCGGCTTATCCCCTAGGGCGTCGACCAACATCGGCCTGACCATCATGTCGCGCGGAGAGTTTTCCATCATCATGGCGAACCTCGCCCTGGCTGGGGGATTACTACCTATCCTCCAACCTTTCGCGGCGCTCTACGTCCTCATTCTAGCTATCCTGGGGCCGCTCCTCACCAAAGAATCGAGGCGCATCTACACCCTGCTTCAGGGAGTGCTGGGGAAGCCGCCGGCGATGCAGACGCAAGGAGGTGGTAAAGCAACGGGAGGTTCAGCCTATAAACAGGACAAGCGTGAGTATGAGCAGGAAATAGATGGTTGAGCATGCGGGACAGACAGTGGCGACGGTTCCTCTATGGCTTAGCCTGAAGTTCCTAGCACGAAAAACAGCACAAAGCACGTCGCCAAGGGGCTATGTGAGTGTTTTAAGAATGCACGGCTCTGTCGACACTCGAAAAGGCTCTAAGGGCTAGAGCTGGCTTGCCGCCCGTGCTTTTCTCTTCTATGCTTTGCGTGAAAACCATGCACCTTGCAATAACACGATATAACAAGGCCAGCGAAATAGGGTCGTTTACATGGCTGCACTTTGCCAAGGCTTTTGCAAGTATTGTCGTGTTGGAGGGAAGAACAAGGATTTTGCCCCAAGAACTTCAGTCTAGGGGAACAGGCCGTGCTGTGGACGCTAGCCAAACGTCACGACTTACCGTAGGATAATGCTGGTGTTACAGACGTCCCAGCCACGACCACTTATCAACCTCGTGTTGATCATCGTTCTTTTGAGTCTCGTGCCTGGTGTTCCCGTCTTACCCAAGGTTGATCTCTCTGGCGAGCGGGCTTCCTTCGGTCAGCCTCACGTGGACAGTCCACGCGTTCTTCAACAGCCCGTCACCCAGACCCTAAAGCCCCTCACGGCTCGAGAGCTGGTCGGCCCATTGCTACTTCTGACGGTCCTGGCGTGGTTGTTGCGACAAAGGTACATGGCGCAGCGCGCGCTGTATGCTGCCCTGACACCTGCCGTCAGTTCACCTCATCTGCTTTATCTGACTCGCAAGCTCCAACTCGAAGGCGGATAACCCAAGCTGACTGTCCCACCACGCTGGGTCATAGCTTAGTAATCTGGAAGCAACGCCTGACGCGTTGCGTATCATCAAACCTTCACTAGCAGTTGGAGAAGACCATGAACCGACGTTCCGCTACAGGACTGCTCGTCCTGTTAATGCTCTTTGTTTCCTTTCTTTACCTGTGGCAGCCGTGGCGTGCCGCTGAAGAAGCACGAATCAACCTTGGTCTCGACCTCAAGGGCGGTCTGCGGGTTGTCCTGCAGGCTTCGGAGGGCACCCCGCTCCGTGAGGACCTGCAAGGGGCACGCACCGTCATAGAAAACCGCATCAACGCCTTTGGGGTGGCTGAACCCCTCATCCAAACAAGCGGCGACAACCGCATCGTAGTCGAACTACCGGGCCTCACCACAGGCGACACCCAGCGGGCGCTTGACCTGATTGGCCAGCAGGCGGTGCTCGAGTTCCGGCTGGTGAGGCCCGAGGCCAGCGAGCCGCTCACCGAGGCAGCCCTCGAGCCTGCTGCGTTCACCGGTGAGATCCTGCGCAGCGCCCACGCTGACTTCAACCGCAGCTCGTCCGGCGCGGTGATGGGCGGGGCTATCGTGGGCTTCGAGGTTGGGAGCGAGTTTGCGCAAGAGTTCGGTGACTTCACCGCCGCCAACGTCGGCCGCCGGATGGCCATCGTGCTGGACGGCAATGTCGTCAGCGCTCCGACCATCCAGAGCCGCATCAGTGACCAGGGTCAGATTAGCGGCATGGCGGACCTCAACGAGGCCAGTGACCTGGCGCTGGTCCTCCGCAGTGGCAGCCTACCGATTTCACTTCAGGTCGAGGAGACGCGCAGCATCGGGCCGACGCTTGGCGCTGACTCGATTCGTGCCGGGCTCGTCGCGGGGGCGATCGGCACTCTCGCGGTCGTCGTAACCATCCTGCTTTACTATGGGCCTCTCTTCGGCGGCGTCTTGTCCCTCAGCCTGGCTTACGTGATGCTGCTGATTTTCGGGGTCCTAGCGGGACTGGGTGCGGTCCTCACCTTGCCTGGTTTAGCGGGCTTGGTTCTCACCATCGGTGCGGCGGTCGACGGCAACGTCATCTCCTTTGAGCGCATCAAGGAGGAACTGCGGGCAGGGAAAAGCTTGCGTCTCGCCATGAGGAGCGGCTTTCAGAACTCGCTATCCGCCATCATCGACGCGAACGTCACCACGCTCTTCGCGGCAGCTGCCCTCTACCAGTACACGAGCGGCCCGGTGCGGGGGTTTGCTATCACGCTGGCTATCGGCATCATCGCCTCGGTCTTCGTTAACACCGTCGTGGTGCCCTTCATGCTTGATGTGCTGACTTACCGCTTCAAGCGTCCCCTCATGCTCCAAGGCTTCAGAACTCCGAGCTTTGGCTTCCTCAAACTGGCGCCAGTCACCATGAGCATCTCCGGCTTGCTCGCCGTGGCTTCACTGGTGCTGGTCCTGACGGTAGGCTTTCGCTTTTCCACCGATTTCAGCGGCGGCACTACGGTTCTGCTGAATGTCCCTGAGAGCGTTACGGTTGACGAGGTCCGTTCAGCAATCGACGGCCTGGACTACGCGGGCCTTACGGGGGCTAGTGCGACGGTTCAGGAGGTGCAAGACGCCACCACCTCCGGCAAGGAGGTGTCAGTCCGGGTGGGTACGCTGGGGGCTCAAGGGGAGTCGTTCCCAGCTCGCTTGAGTGCAGCCGTAGCTGGGAGCAGCGTGCTGCAAAGCGACTTCGTTGGGCCTGCGATCGGCGAGGAGCTGCGCACGGGAGCGTGGCTCGCCATGCTCGTCTCCTTCGGCCTGGTTCTCGCTTACCTCGGCTTTCGCTTCTGGCCCAACTGGATCGTCGCGATCTCGACAGTCATTACCACAGCGCATGATGTCGGCCTCGTGCTGGGTGTGCTTGCGCTCACAGGCGCGGAGTTCAGCATCCCCGTCTTAGCGGCACTCCTTTTCGTTGTGGGGTACTCGCTTAACGACTCGATTGTCATTGCGGACCGCATCCGCGAGAACCTCAGGACCACCCGCGGAGCCAGTTACGCTGACATCATCAACCTGGCTGTGAACCAGACGCTTTCCCGCACGGTGATGACCTCCTTCACGACCCTCCTCCCGGTTCTTGCCTTGTTCCTTTTCGGGGGCAGCGTGCTGCGTGACTTTAGCCTGACGCTCCTACTCGGTATCGGCTTTGGTGTTTACTCGAGCATCTTCATCATGGCGCCGATGATCGTGTGGTTCAAGAACCGGCAGAGGCAACCGCAGCGCTCTCTGGCTCACAAGGCGACGTAAGAACCGGCTGCTCAGGGCAGGCTTTTTGCCTGCCCTGAATCCCTGAGACTGGTTTCAAGTATCCGTTTCCCGTGCCTGAAGTGACTGAGGTCGTGGTACTCGAGCCTGCCGAGACACCCGCAAAGGCACTAGTCGCTTGCCACCCATCACCATCAGTGCGAGGGGTGCAGCAGCCGGAATGACGGATTTGGGCCTTCCTTTTGGTTGATAATTAGAAAGTCAGTCCTTCTATAGAGGAGTCACGAACTATAGAGGAGTCACGAAAGAGGAGTCACGAATGAACATGGTGGTCTTGATTTTTGCGGGTGCTGGCCTGCTCTTTTTCATCATTCTCTTCAGCTTTATTCCCGTTGGACTCTGGATTTCAGCGATTGCTGCCGGCGTCAAGGTCAGCCTGGGCAGCCTGGTCGCCATGCGCCTGCGGCGCGTCTCACCGCACCAGATCATCCTGCCGCTCATCAAAGCCGACAAGGCAGGCATCGAGGTCAATCAAGATGAACTGGAGGCCCACTACCTAGCCGGCGGCAACGTCAACCGCGTGGTGGACGCGCTCATCGCCGCCGACAAGGCGCGCATCGCCTTGCCCTTTGACCGCGCCGCCGCCATCGACCTAGCAGGCCGGGACGTGCTCGACGCGGTCAAGCTCTCCGTCAATCCCAGGGTCATCCAGACTCCCGACGTGGCCGCGGTCGCCAAGGACGGCATCCAGCTCATCTGCACGGCGCGAGTCACCGTGCGGGCCAACCTCGAGCGCCTGGTCGGGGGTGCGGGCGAGGAGACCATCATGGCCCGGGTTGGTGAGGGCGTCGTCTCCTCGATTGGTGGCTCGATAACCCATAAGGCCGTCTTGGAGAGCCCTGAAATCATCTCGAAAGCGGTGCTCCACAAGGGCCTCGACTCCGGCACCGCCTTTGAGATCCTCTCCATCGACATCGCCGACATCAATGTCGGCAAGAACATCGGCGCGATTCTGCAGACGGACCAGGCTGAGGCCGACAAGCGCGTGGCACAGGCTAAAGCCGAGGAGCGCAGGGCGATGGCCGTGGCGAGCGAGCAGGAGAACCGGGCCAAGGTCGAGGAGATGCGCGCCAAGGTAGTCGAGGCCGAAGCCGAAGTGCCGCTGGCTTTGGCTGAGGCTTTCCGCAAAGGGAATCTTGGTAACATGAGGCATAATTAGAAAGGCAACCTTACTTTACTGCTAGGAGGAAACGCCGTGACGCTCAAAGTTCAAGAATCACCTCTGCCCGGCATCGGCCGCAAGTTCGAGATCGAGACCCGCCGCGGTGACACCTTTGATCGTCCTCCATGATGATGGGACGCGCGAACTCTACGGCGTCTCACCTGACAATCCCGAGGGGCGCATACCGATGGTCACGCTCAATGACGACGAAGCGCGCCGGGTGGCGGCGATCATCGGCGGGCTGATTGCGTGAGCCGTCCTCCAGGCGAAGCGGCCAGCACAGGGACCTATCGTGAACGGCAGACGCGCGGGCGACCCGCGTGAGAAGGCATTGAGTTTGTGATTTCGATCGAGTTCATCCTGGCGGGCACGGGCATCTTGCTGCTCCTCAGTATCCTGGCGAGCAAAGCTTCCGGCAGGCTGGGCGTGCCCTCCCTGGTCCTTTTCCTGGTGATCGGCATCCTGGCGGGCTCTGAAGGCGTGGGCGGGCTTGATTTCGACAACCCGCAATTGGCTCAGTCCTTGGGCGTAGTGGCGCTGGCCTTCATCCTCTTCTCGGGTGGCCTCGACACGAACTGGCAGAGCGTGCGCCCGGTCCTCTGGGCGGGGTTGGGTCTGTCAACGGTGGCGGTCTTCATCACGGCTATCAGCGTTGGTCTTGTCGCTATGGTCCTTCTCGATTTTTCACTCCTCGAGGGCCTCCTGCTGGGCGCCATCGTGTCGTCCACGGACGCCGCGGCGGTGTTTGCGGTGATGAGGTCGCGCAGCACCGGCCTGCAGGAACG
The DNA here is from genome assembly GCA_030858465.1 of Deinococcota bacterium. Classification (NCBI taxonomy): domain Bacteria; kingdom Thermotogati; phylum Deinococcota; species Deinococcota bacterium. The sequence continues at coordinate 9,391 of JALZLY010000073.1, read as the reverse complement.
GATCAAGCGCACCCTCGAGTTCGAGTCCGGCAGCAACGACCCCATGGCCATCTTCCTGACGGTTGGCTTCATCACGCTGCTCACCGAGCCCGACGCCTCCGTTTTGAGCTTGGTGCCCATGTTCTTCCAGCAGATGCTCCTGGGCGGCCTGCTCGGTTACCTGCTGGGCAGGCTGGTGGTGTGGGGCATCAACCGGATCGACTTGGGGTATGACGGCCTCTACCCGGTGTTCACCCTGTCGGTGGTGATGGTCGTCTACGGCCTCACGCCCTTGATTGGCGGCAATGGCTTCCTGGCGGTTTACATCGCGGGTCTGGTGATGGGCAATTACGACTTCATTCACAAGAGGAGCATCGCGCGCTTCCACGACGGCCTCGCCTGGCTGATGCAAATAGCCATGTTCCTCACGCTTGGTCTCCTGGTGTTTCCCTCGCAGCTCTTGTCGGTCGTGTGGGTTGGCCTGCTGCTCTCGCTGTTCCTGATTTTTATCGCGCGACCTCTGGGTGTCTTCACCACCTTGTTGGCAAAGATGACCGTGAGGGAAATGACCATCATCTCCTGGGTGGGCTTGCGGGGCGCCGTGCCCATCATTCTGGCGACGTTCCCGCTGATCGCCGGCGTCGCACAAGCCGAGCTCATCTTCAACCTGGTCTTTTTCATCGTGCTGACGTCCGTCCTCCTGCAGGGTCCGTTGATGCCTTTCGTCGCCAGGTGGCTCGAGGTGGACGCGCCGCTCGTCGAGAGGCGGCGTTACCCCCTCGAGTTCGAGCAGATGGCAAACATCAGCAGCGAGCTTGTGGAGGTCGAAGTGCCGGAAGGCTCACCCGCTGCCGGCAGGACCATCGTCAAGCTGGGGCTACCTGAAGGGGCGCTGGTTGTCCTCATCAGCCGCGGCGACACCTTTATCGTTCCTCGGGGAGCGACCACTGTGGAGGAAAGGGACAGGCTCCTCGTCCTGGCCGATGAGAAGAGCCTGAGAGACGTGCGCAGGATTGTCAGAGCCGTCCAGCGCCTGGCGGAGAGGGAAGGTGTCGCGTGACGTGAGCCACTCAAGAAGAGGAAGAAATAATTGCTAAACTTGTGCGCGCCCGGCTCCACCGCTGAGGCACCGGCTACCGAGGCACTGGGTACAATGACCCCATGAACGTGGACCCCATGAACGTGCAGATTTTCGGCACTAGCAAATCACAGGATACCAAAAAGGCGCTGAGGTTTTTCAAGGAGCGCGGCTATAGGCCTCACTTCGTGGACCTCGCGCAGCGGCCCATGGCGCCGGGCGAGTTTGGGCGCTTCGTGCGGAGGTTCGGCTTAAGCGCGCTCATCGACCAAGAGGGCAAGGCCTATAGGAGGCAGGGGCTTCAGTACATGCGCGTTCCCGACGAGGCGATGATGCAAAAGCTCTTGGACGATCCCAGCCTGATGGTGCAGCCGCTAGTGAGGGTGGACAACAAGCTTTCTGTAGGGCTGGCGGAGGAGAATTGGCTCGAGTGGTGCGACGTACAGAAGAGGCAAGCAAAATAGGGAGAGAATGAAATTATGAGCCGACAGCATGGCATACCCTACGTCATAAGTGAAGATCGAGTTCACCGCTTAGAACCAGTTACAGGCATATTTAATGAGAAATGGGTGCAGAACTTTATCTTCACTCACCATCAAGCCATGCCCATCTATGAGATCGAGCCTGTCTTTGGTCCCTTGATACCTGTATGTCGGGAGTTGAGAACAAAGGTTGGCCCTGTTGACATGTTGTTCATCAATCAGACGGGTTTATTAACACTCGTTGAGTGCAAACTGTGGCAGAACCCGGAAGCGCGGCGGGAAGTTGTAGGGCAGATTTTGGATTACGCCAAAGAAGTAAGTAGGTGGAGTTACGCTGATTTACAAAAAGCAATCAGTGGAGCCCAAGAAGGCGGTCAGCAGTCGCTATACAAGTTGGTCTCCGAGAGAACTGAAGAAATTGACGAGAGCGATTTTGTAGATAGCGTGTCACGCAACTTGCGCCGGGGTCGCTTTTTGCTTTTGATTGTTGGTGACGGCATACGAAAAAATGTTGAGCAGATCGCCGACTTTTTGCAGCAGCACGCCCATTTGAATTTCAGTTTTGCGTTGGTTGAACTCGGTATTTTCAAGCTGCCGAATCACGCCAATTCAAGCTATTTCATACAGCCAAGAGTTATCACACAAACCGTTGAAATCGAGCGGGCTGTTGTGCGGATTGAAGACGGTCAAATAACGGCGGAAGTCCCAACTGAAGCAAGGACTGAGGCCGTTGCTGGTACTAAACGAACAAAGATTAGCGAGCAGGTATTTTTTGAAGACCTTCACGCAGATGAACAAACGGCCAACGAATTGAGGTCCTTTCTTGATGAGGCAAGAGATATTGGCTTATACGTCGAGCCAGGTCAGAACTCGCTGAAACTGAAGTCTCAACTTTTCGACTTCAATTTTGGTGTTTTTCGCGTCCAGGGTGACTTTCGTAATCATCTCAGGGATATCGAGGGCTATCCGCAAATTGGTGAAAGCTATCTAAGTCGGTTGGCCGAGCTTTTCGATGAGGGCTTTATTTACAAGATTGAGAACCGCTTTTGGTGGACAGTAAAAATAGGAGATCGCTATCTCACTATCTCCGAGGTGTTGGCCGTAAAGGATAGATGGCTAAAGATCATTCGGGAAACGCTAGACGAGATAGCAAAGGCTCAGGAAAACTAGCGCCAGCTAGATTCGGATAATTTTCCTTGGTCCTGTTATCCTTTCTTATGCGCGTTCTCTTCATCGGCGACATCTGCGACAAACCGGGCCTCGAGGTGATGCAAGACTACCTGGGGCGTTACCGGAGCGACTTCGACTTCATCATCGCCAACGGTGAGAACGCCGCCGGGGGCTTCGGCATCACCCGCAAGCACTTTTCGCAGATGATCGCCGCCGGTATCGACGTGGTCACACTCGGCAACCACGCCTGGGACAACCGCGAGGCTCTGGAACTCGTCGAGGAGACGCCGCGGCTCTTGCGCCCGCTCAACTACCCGCCGGGCACGCCGGGCCTGGGCTACGCCTCCTTTACGGCGCGCACGGGCGAGCGCGTGACGGTGGCCTGCGCGATGGGCCGCATCTTCATGGACCCGCTCGACTGCCCCTTTAGAGCGCTCGACGGCCTGCTCGAGACCGCCACTGGCGAGACCGTCGTGGTGGACTTTCACGCCGAGGCGACGAGCGAGAAGAAGGTGATGGGCTACCACTTGGCCGGGCGCGTCGCGGCGGTCGTCGGCACCCACACCCACGTGCAGACGGCTGACGAGGGGATCAGCGGCGGCACCGCCTATATCACCGACGTGGGCATGACGGGCGCGCAGGACTCGGCCATCGGCCTGCGCTTCGAGGAGGTCCACTACCGCTTCGTGACGCGCCTGCCCAAGCGTTACAAGCCGTCGGAAGGGCCGGGCACGCTTCATGGGGTGGTGCTCGAGCTCAGCGGCAACCGGGCCAAGAGCATCGAGCGGGTGCAGTGGCAAAAGGGCGATTAAAGATTGAAAATTAAACATTGAAGATTGCGGGCTGATTTTCAATGTTCAATCTTGAATCTTCAATTTTCGATTGTTTTGGAGGCGAGCATGTCCCACGGGTCTATGAGCGGGCAAGGTGAGCGTAACGAGGAGGCTTTCGACCAGCTCAAGGCCGATGTGGACTTTTTGGGCCGGGCGCTGGGGACGGTCTTGCAGGAGCTTTCTGGCAGGCGCCTCTTCGATCTCGTCGAGGAGGTGCGGAGCCTCACCAAGCACCTGCGCGCCGAGCCCGAGGACGCGGCGGCGCGGGGGCGGCTGAGAGCGCTGATCGCCGGACTCAGTCTGAGCGAAGCCGAGGGCTTGTTGCGGGCCTTTACTGTCTACTTCCAGCTCATCAACGTGGCCGAGGAGATCCACCGGGTGCGCGTGAACAGATTGCGCGAGGGTCAGGCCACCAAGGACGCGCCGCGCCGCGAGACGGTGGCGGCGGCGGTCAAGGCGCTCAAGGACGAGGGCTGGAGCTACAGCGAAGCGCGGCGCTTTATCGAAGGCTTGGACATCGGCCTCACCTTGACCGCGCACCCCACCGAGGTCAAGCGCTACACCGTCAGGCTCAAGCTCGAGCGCGTCGGCTCGGCCCTGCGTGAACTCTCGGAGCGCGTCCTTTTGCCGCAGGAGCGGGGGGCGCTCGAGGAGGCTATCCACGCCGAGATCGCCAGCCTGTGGCAGACCCGCGAGCTGGTCGCGGAGAAGCCTACCGTTCTGGACGAAGTCAAGTCGGCGCTCTACTACTTTCGCCGCTCGATTCTCGCTACGCTGCCCCGGCTGATGCTCGACCTCGAGCGCGCCCTCGAGGTCTACTACGGCCGGAAACCCGCGCGCGCGCTGACCCCCGTCATGAGGTTCCGCTCCTGGATCGGCGGTGACCGCGACGGCAACCCCAACGTCACCCCGGAGGTCACCGCCGAGGCCTACCGGCTTCAGTCGCAGCTGGCCCTGGGGGCGCACCTCGCCGACATAGACAGCCTGGTCCAGCGCCTCTCGCAGTGGGAGGCGCGGGTGTCCCTGACGCAGAGCTTCCGCGACGACCTCGCCGCGCTCGAGGAGGGGGCCGGGCTGGCCCCGCGCTTCGCGGGCGAGCCCTACCGCCGCAAGCTCTTTTATATGCACGGCGCGCTCCAGGCGGAGCTGGCGGGCGAAGACGGCCTCTACCGCGGCGGCTCGGCGGGCTACGGGCGCGACCTGGGCCTCATCGAGGAGACCCTGCGCCTGGGCCAGGGAAGGCGCGTCGCGGACGCCTTTGTGCGGCCGGTCCGCTACCGCGCCGCCTCCTTCGGCTTTCACCTGGCCGCCTTGGACCTGCGCGAGCACGCTAAAAAGCACGAGGAGGCGGTGGCCGACCTCTTGCGCTTCGCGGGCCTCGGAGGCTACGCCGAACTGGACGAGGAGGCGCGCATCGCCCTGCTGGCCGCGGAGCTCGCCTCGCCCCGGCCCTTGGCGCCGCCGGACGCGCTGCTAGGGGAGGAGACGCGGCGGGCGCTCCTTTTCCTCGAGGTCTTCCGGGGCGTCCAGCGCAGCAAGGGCGAGGAGGCGACGGGCTCCTACATCGTCTCGATGACCGAGGGCGTCTCGGACGTGCTCGAGGTGCTCGTCCTCGCCAAGCAGGCGGGGGTCAGGGAGTTGGACGCCACGCCGCTGTTCGAGACGGTCACCGACCTCGAGAACGCCCCCGGTGTTTTGGAGAGGCTTTTCGGCCTGCCGAGCTACCTCGAGCACGTCAGGCGGCGCGGGGTGCAGGAGGTGATGATCGGCTACTCCGACTCGAACAAGGATGCGGGCTTCCTGGCGGCCAACTGGGCGCTCTACCAGGCGCAGGAGCACATCGCCGCGGTCTGCCGGGAGGCCGGGGTGCCGCTCAGGCTCTTTCACGGCCGGGGCACCAGCATCGGCCGGGGCGGCGGACCGGCGGGCCAGGCGATCCTGGCTCAGCCGCCGGGCTCCCTGGGCGGACGGATGCGCCTCACCGAGCAGGGCGAGGCGATGAGCGACCGCTACGCCGACCCCGACCTGGCCCACCGGCACCTCGAGCAGGTCGTTCACGCCTTTATCCTCTCCTCGGCGCGCGACGCGCGCGGCGGCGTGTCCGAGGTGCCGCAAGGCTACCGGGAGGCGCTCGAGGGGGCGGCCAAAGCCTCGCGCGGGCTCTACCGCGACTTTTTGGAGGACCCCGGCTTTCTCGACTTCTACCACAGCGTCACGCCCATCGAGGAGATCTCGAGGCTCAACATCGGCTCACGGCCCGCCAGGCGCGGCGGCGAGAGAACGCTCTCCTCCTTGCGCGCCATCCCCTGGGTCTTTTCCTGGACCCAGTGCCGCGCCAACCTGCCCGGTTGGTACGGCTTCGGCACCGGTCTAGCCCGCCTCGACGGCGGGCTGCTCGCCGAGATGTACGGGGGCTGGCCCTTTTTCAGGGTCATCACCGACTTCGCGCAGATGAGCCTGGCCAAGGCCGACCTGCGCATCTTCGAGGCCTATACCATGCTGGTGCCCGACGAGGCGCTACGCGAGCGCTTCTGGACCAGGGTCAGGGACGAGCACGCGCGCAGCGTGGCGGCCGTGTCGGCGGCGACGGGCAAGCCGCTCTTGGAGAGTGACGGCACCTTGGCGCGCGCCATCGACCTGCGCAACCCCTACGTGGACCCGATTTCCTACCTGCAGGTCGAGCTGCTGGGCCGCCTGCGCAAGCTGCCGGCCGAGAGCCCGGAGCGGGAGGAGCTCGAGTACGCCGTCCTGGTCAGCCTGACCGGGGTGTCGGCGGGGATGCGGAATACCGGCTAGCAGGTGTGAAGGTACTCTATCTTGATGAGTCGGGTGACCACAGCCTGATAAAAATAGACCCAAGTTATCCCATGTTCGTCCTGGGAGGTGTGATCGTTGACGAGGCCTATGCGCTTCAGGTCATTCAACCCGAACTCGACGCCTTTAAACGTGAGCTTTTTGGTACCGAGACGCTGATCCTCCACACCTCCGATCTGACACGTAACCGTCGAGGTTTTGAAGGGCTGAAGGATGCCGCCTTCAGGCAAGCGTTCTACGTCCGCCTAAATGCGCTCATGCGTAATTGGAACTATGAGGTTGTTGCCTGCGCCATTCGCAAAGATGAGCACTTGGCCCGTTATGGTCTGGCAGCACTTGATCCTTACATGCTGAGCTTGGATGTTGTCGTCGAGCGCTTCTGTATGTCCCTTGGTGATGAAACGCCGGGCCGCGTCGTTGTCGAAGCTCGTGGATACCCTTTAGACGAGCAGCTTCAACTTGCCTGGCGGAACGTCCAGCTTCAGGGCACCCGCTTCCTTCGTGGTTCGCGGATTAGCAGGTGCATCGCTTCACTGGACATCGGGAACAAGCATGAGAATATTGCCGGGTTGCAGCTTGCAGATCTGGTCGTATCACCTATCGGGCGCTATGTGATGGGCAAGAGAGCCTACGAGGACTGGCAGATTATTGCCTCGAAATTCCGCAAGCGTCACGGCTCCTGGTCAGGAGCCGGTCTGGTGGTCCTGCCAAAAAAGTGACCGGGGCCCGCTACGCAGTTCCCGATCATCACCCCAAGGATACATCAGTCATCGAGGTAATGTCTATATCTGTTGATGCCGAGCCCTGAGCGGGAGAGGCTCGAGTATGCCGTCCTGGTCAGCCTGACCGGGGTGTCGGCAGGCATGAGGAATACCGGCTGAGTCGCTGGGCCCGCAAAGAACAGGAGAGTGAGAGCGGCACAAGGCGCTCGAGCTACCTATCTCTCATCACCCTCAAGCAGGGTTTGCTAGAGTGGCTGCGGTTATGGATCTTCTCCTCAGCGGCGGGCCGGTTCTCGTCATCATCCTGGTTATTTCGCTCTACGCGCTCTACGTCTTTTTCGAGCGCCTCCTCAAGCTGTCCAGGGAGCGCGTCCGCGCCGACGCGCTCATGGTCAGGGTGGGCGAGGCCCTGCGCGAGCGCAACCTAGAGCTTGCGCTCATCTCCTGCGAGGACCACGGCGGGCCGGTGGCGCGCGTTCTTCACGGGGCGCTGTCACGGCTTCCCTACGGCAAGGCGGCGGTCGAGGCGGCCTTTGGGGAGGCGTCCTTGGAGGAGGAGCAGAGCCTGACGCAGGGTTTGCGCGCGCTCTCGACCATTGCGCAGATCGCGCCGCTGTTGGGTCTGTTGGGGACCGTGACGGGGATGATCATCGCCTTTGGCCAGATCAGCGTGTCGGGCGTCGGCAACGCGGCCACGCTGGCGGGCGGCATCGGCCAGGCGCTCGTCACCACGGCCGCCGGGCTCATCGTGGCGATTCCGGCCCTGATCGGCCACAACTACCTGTCGAGCAAGGTGGACCGCATCTTTTTGGAGATCGACCGCCGCCGCGAGGAGCTCATGGGCATGGTCGCCCAGATCGCCTCGAGGCGCGAGAGCAGGCGCGGCTCCGCTCCCGAGGTAGTGAGAGAGCCTGTAGTGAGAGAGCCTTATGAGACCGTCGCGGCGCCTTAAGGACACCGGCCTGCGCCGCAACCTGGCGCTCGACCTGACGCCGATGGTCGACGTGGTCTTTTTGCTGATCATCTTCTTCATGGTGACGACGACCTTCGTGACCTCCGAGATGGGCCTGCCGGTAGACCTGCCAAGCGCGCAGAGCGGCGCGGCGAGCCCCGCCGACGTGCCCACGGTGACGATCAGCAGGGACCAGGTGATCTTTTTTGAGGACGGTGAGGTTCCTGAGGGCGAGCTCGTAAACCTGCTGAGAACGCGCCTGGCGGCGACGCCCTCGGGCGTGGTGGTCCTGCGCGCCGACCACACCGTCCCCCACGGCACGGCGGTGAGGGTGATGGACCTCATCAAGGCCGCGGGCGCTCAGCAGATCGCCATCGCCACTCAGAACTAGCGCTGTGGGACGGATGAACAAGCGTATAAACCGTCGCCGCCCTACCGCCCGGCCTTGTGTGGAAAGGCGTTACGCGTGCGGCTGAGCTCCGTAGGGAACCTGCCGCGCCTCTGGCGGGACGCCGACAGGCGCCGCGCCTTGCTCTTGTCGCTCACTCTGCACCTGGCCTTCCTGCTCCTCTTCGCGCTCCTCTACCGGGCGCCGGAGGTCGCCGAGCAGCCCGGCTACTTCGTCATCGACGTGGGCCCTCCGGGCGCGGACAGCGGCCCGGCCGAAGCGGCGCTCGAGCCGCTGGTCGTCGAGGCCCCGGAGGCTGCGACTGCAGAGGCCATAGCTCCAGAGGCCATAGCCCCAGCAGGGATAACGCAGGCTGCTGTCGCCGAGCCTGAGCTGACCCCGACGCCTCCCGTGCCTCCGGCCGAGGTCGCGGCGGCGCCCGCGGAGCTGCCGGCTCCCGAGCCGGTCCTGCCGCCTGAACCCGTGCCGGCTCAGGCCTCCCTACCGGCCCCTGATGTACCGGCCCCCGAGGTGCAGGCGCTGGAGGTACAGACCCCTGAGCCTGTAGCCGAGCCGCTGCCTCCGCTCGAGAGGGCCGAGGTGGCGCCGCCGGAACCGCTGCCCGTGGTTGAGGAGCCCGAGCTTGCGGAGCCCGAGCGTGCCGAGCTTGAGGCGCCGGACCCGGTGGTGGCGATAGCGCCCAGCCCGCCTCAGCCCCTCGCGGTCGAAGAGGCCGCCGAGCCGGTGGCGTCAGTCGCTGTTCTGCTCGAGCCCAGCCGTTTGGAGGTCGCGCTGCCTCAGGCCGAGGTCGAACTGGCTGCGCCGCTCGAGCAGGAGGTGAGGCCGGAAGCCGCGGTGGAGGTTGTTCCCGCCCGGCCTGTCGATCTGCCCCTGCCGCAGCTCGAGCTGGGGCCGCGCGACGTACTGCCCGAGGTCGAAGTCGAGCTCGTCCAGCCTCAAGAGCCCGAACCGG
>JALZLY010000072.1 GCA_030858465.1 Deinococcota bacterium | reverse complement strand
GCACACGCCATTTACCGTGGCCCCTACGAGCGCGAAGTGGCGGACTCGCTGAGGGCACTGCGCCTCCTGACCTTCGAGGAGAACGGCGGCATCATCGCGGCCCCCACGACCTCGCTGCCTGAAGTGATAGGGGGAGCACGCAACTACGACTACCGTTACGTCTGGCTGCGCGACGCGGGCATGATCGTGAGCGCCCTCACCCGGGCGGGCAGCGATGGCATTGAAGAGCAGCGCTTTTTGGACTTTATCTGCTCTGCCGAGCGGGACATCGAAGGCTTGCCGCTCCTACCCTTCTATACCCTGGACGGCACCCCAGCTCCGGATGACGAGAGCCTCGACCTCGCCGGCTACCGGGGCAGTCGCCCGGTGCGCACCGGCAATGAGGCCAAGATTCAGCTTCAGCTGGACGCGCTCGGCAACGTGCTTTTGGCGGCCAAGCTCATCTACAACCGCTTTAGGACACGAGCTCATTGGAACATCGTGGAAGAGGTGGCGGATTACCTCGCTGAAAACTGGCGCGAGCCCGACTATGGGCTGTGGGAGGAGCTCGAGCAGCGTCAGTACACCTCGAGTAAGGTCATCGTCGCTTGTGGGCTTGATGCGATCGCCGACCATAGCGAAAGTGACGAGCAAGCCCGCTACTGGCGTTCCGCAGTCCGCGACATACGCGAATTCATTGCCCAGAACTGTCTCAACTCCGAGGGCGCTTATGCCGCAGTCGCCGGAGGCGAGGCGGTCGATGTCTCGGCGGCGCTGTTTCCCGTTTGGGGTTACACCGATCCTAACACCCCGGAGATTCTGGCGACGATGCACGCGCTCGAGCGCGATTACCGCGAGGGCCATCTTTACCGCCGCCACCTGGAGAGCTTCGACTCTAAAGAAGAGGGCGCGTTTCTGGCGGGTACGTTCTGGGTTGCCCAGTACTGGGTGATGCGCGGTGATCTGGTGCGGGCCCGGGAAATTCTCGACGCCGGTTTAGGCTACGCTAACGACCTGGGGCTCTTCGCTGAGGAGGCTGATCCTGCTACGGGGTTGATGCTCGGTAACTTTCCGCAGACCTTCGTCCACGCGGCCTTTATCGGTGCCGTCATCGATCTCAAGACAGCCCTTCAACGAGGAGTCAGAGATGAAACTCAAAACGGCTGATATCGACGGCATCCGTATGCGCTGGCTCGAGCAGGGCGAGGGTTTTCCGGTCGTCCTCATCCACGGCATTCCCACCGGACCACGCCTCTGGCGCCAGGTGATGCCGCGGCTCGAGAACGCCCGTGCCTTGGCCTGGGAGATGGTCGGCTACGCCGGTTCCATCCCGGCAGGAGAGGGGCGCGACATTTCGGTGGGGCGTCAGGCGGATTATCTGGTCGCCTGGTTGCGACATCTCGGCGTTGAGCGAGCCGTGCTGGTGGGCCACGACCTGGGTGGGGGCGTGGCGCAAATCGTCGCGGTCCGTCACCCCGGCCTCGTCGCTGGTTTGCTGCTCACGAACAGCATCGGCTACGACTCGTGGCCCATCCCTGCGGTGAAAGCTGTGCGGGCTGCCGGGGGGTTCGCCAAACACTTACCGAACGCGGTCTTCAAGCCTTCCCTCCGCGCCTTCCTAGGCCTCGGTCATGACAACGGCGCTATAGCCTCCGACTCCTTTGAGATCCACTTTCAACCCTACGCGGAGCACGGCGGGGCAGCCGCCTTCATCCGTCAGGTGCGCGCGCTCAATGTTCAAGACACGCTTGCCGTTGAGGACAAGCTGCCGCGCCTGAACCTGCCCGCCAGGGTGGTCTGGGGAGCGGCGGATGGTTTCCAAAAGGTCCACTACGGCGAAAGGTTCGCCCGCGACCTGGGCGCGCGCTTAGAGCGCATCGAGGGCGGCAAGCACTTCACGCCCGAGGACCATCCGGACATCATTGCCCGGGCGCTGAATGACTTGTTGCGAGAGGTCGCGGTTTCACTGTAGCTGCCGGTCACAGCTACGCATCTATCAAGGCAGCCAACGCAGGAACATTGAGGCGGCACGCACCTCGCGTTCCCTCAATCAGACCTCGCCTGCGGAGTTCCTCGATGCTCGTCGTCACTGACACCCTGGTCGCGCTGATCAGCGAGGCCAGCTCGTCGTGCGTCGGGTTGGTCTCGAGGTGGCAAAATTAGCAGGCCATTAGTAAAAACCGTGGCGGACCGTACTCAATCCAACATCCGGGCGTGCGATTTAGGCTCGACAGCAACCTCTATGCACCCAACCTTGAGGTGGCCAGAAGTTAAGCACCTACACAAAAGTTCTTGTGAAGTTCTCAGGGCTAAGAGTTACAATCTGGCGAGGGCAAGGGGAGCAGCTTCCACAATTTCTTTTGCATGGCTACTTACCCACCAAACTCAGTGATATTTGGTTGGGACCACTGCAGCAAAAGCATCGGCTCCTTCCAATAGCTGGTCCCTGGTCTTACAGGAGAAATCAGCAAAGACATGTTCAGGCGCACTCGAGCAGGATCTCCCACTCCGACGCGCCGACCTCCTCGACACTAACGACCTTGTGTCCTGCCGCTTTGGCCCAGCGCGTGATGTTGTCGAGCGCCAAAGGGTAGTCGATCAAGACCTTGAGCCTAACGCCGGAATGCAGAACTTCAATGGCTTTCTTGGTCTCGAAGAGGGGGTAGGGGCAGATTTCGCCCCGGACGTCCAAGGTCTGCACTGTGGTCATATTGTCTCCTAATCCGCAGGATTAGCAGCCATCTCCCGCTGCATTCTCCTGCTGGGCAA
>JALZLY010000071.1 GCA_030858465.1 Deinococcota bacterium | reverse complement strand
CGCGAAGCCTTTCAGCGCTTTTTGGAGCAGGACTGGCTTTTTCTCAGGGACTACGCCCGGCTCTTCGCGCTTGCCGCCGCGAAAAGCCGCGATCTTCAGGCAATGCGGCAGTTTGCCGGCCTGTTGGGCAGCACCCTCGAGCAGGAACTCAGGGCGCTCGAAACGGTGGCGCAAGCGTCGGGGCTCGATCCGCAAACCTTCGACCGGCTCGAGAAAAACCCCACCACCCAAGCCTACACCGACTTTCTGGTGCGCACCGCGTTTGAAAAAGACGCCACGGCGACGCTGGCGTCAGCGTTGGCTTGCCACTGGGGCTACGGGCTGGTCGGTCGGGAACTGGCCCAAGATCCTCCAGCCGATCCCCTCTACGCTCAGTGGATTGCCGAATATGCGTCGGAAGCCTACTGGGAGCAACTCGAGCGCTTTAGATCGGTGCTCGACAGCCAAGGAGAGGTAGAGGACGACCGGCTTGACGAGCTCAGGGAGATTTTCCGGCTCGGCGCCCGCTACGAAGCGCGCTTTTTCGAGGCCTGCTACTACGGCGAAAGCTGGCAGAGAACGTGAAGCCCGTCGCCCTCACCATCGCCGGCTCGGACCCCAGCGGCGGCGCCGGCATCCAGGCCGACCTGAAGACCTTTGCCGCCCACGGGGTCTACGGCGCCAGCGTCGTCACCCTGCTCACCGTGCAGAACACCCGCGGCGTCAGCCAGGTGCAGGCGCTCGAGCCGGACTTCGTGGTCGCTCAGCTCGAGAGCGTCCTGGAGGACCTGCCCGTGGCAGCGGTCAAGACCGGCGCGCTCGGCAACGAAAGGATCATCCGCGCCGTCGCGGGCGTTCTCAAAGACCATCTCAAAGACTATGGTCGGCAAGGCAGAGCCTTGCCGCTCGTCATCGACCCGGTCATGGTCGCCAAGAGCGGCGACGCGCTGCTCGAGCCCGAGGCCGTCGCCGCGCTCCGTGACGAGCTCATGCCCCTTGCCGCCTTGAGCACGCCCAACACCAGGGAGGCGGAGCTTCTCTACGGGCTCGAGCCCGGTCGGCTGAAGACGCCGGAGGACCTGCGCGACCTCGCCACAAGGCACCCGGAACACCCCCTGCTCCTCAAAGGCGGTCACCTCGAGGGGGCTGAGGTCACGGACCTTCTCAGCTACGGGGGCCATACCGAGGCGTTCCTCTTCGAGCGCATCGACACCCGCCACACCCACGGCACCGGCTGCACCCTCTCCGCGGCCGTCGCCGCGCGGTTGGCCCTGGGTGAAGCTTTACCGCTGGCCGTTCAGCGTGCCCGCCACTACCTGCAAGAGGCGATCCGGCAGGCGCCTGGTTTGGGCGCGGGGCATGGGCCGCTCGAGCACTTTCCGAAGTGGAGGCAGCCGTGAAGCTTCTTGACGGTCAGGCCGTTTTGGTGACGGGCTCGAGCCAGGGCTTTACCCGCACGCTTGCCGCCGAACTCGGTCCCAGAGGGGTGCGCGTCAACGCCTTAGCGCCCGGCCTGCTCGAGACCACCGACGCCTCGAGCGCCACCACGCCCGAAGTCTTCGAACTCATCCGCCAGTCCACTCCGCTGCGCCGCGTGACCACGCCGGAAGACGCCGCCAAGGCGGCCGTACCCTTTGTTTCAAAGCTCTTCGGTGCGGTTACCGGGCAGTATGTGGCGGTAGACGGCGGCCTGACCATGCCATGAGATTCATGACCAGGCTATTTACCATACATGAACTTGGAAGCAACAACCGCACAAATCACCATGCCGTAAGGAGATTCATGACCAGGCTATTTACCACCGCACTGCTGATGTTTGCCCTACTCCTCAGCTCCACCTTCGCCCAAGAACGTCCCGATAGGCTGGTTTTGGGCGTGGTGCCCTTTCACGAAGCCGATGGGATGATCGACGACTTGGGACCCATCGTCGAGAGGCTGAGCGAGCACCTCGCCCTTCCCGTCGAGGCCTTCGTCACGACGAACTACACGGGTTTGGTCGAAGCGATGGGCACAGGCCGGGTCGACATCGGCTTTTTCGGTCCCGCCGCGCTCGTTCAGGCGATGGACCGCCACGGCGCGCGCGTCATCTTGGCCAACGTGCGCCGCGGCGAAACGAGCTACCGCGCCCAGTTCAATGTCCACCAGGGCAGCGACATCGTAGGGTTTGAGGACTTGAGGGACAAAGTGATCGCCTTTGTTGATCCCGCCTCCACCTCCGGCTATCATTTTCCTTACGTCTTCTTGCTCCGTGAGTACGGCATCGACGCCAATACCGACATGCAGGGGGTCTTCGTCGGCTCCCACGACGCCGCCGTCTTAGCTGTCTACAACCGCGACGTCGATGTGGGCGTGTCGTTCGAGGACGCCCGCGAGGTCCTGCTGAACGACTACCCCGACGTGATGGAGGAGGTGCGCGTGCTCGGCCACACCCTGCCGATTCCCAACGACGGGGTCGCCGTGCGCGCTGGGCTCTCCGACGAGCTGGCCCAGGAGATCGCCGAGGCGCTCATCGAGATCACCGCGACCGAAGCGGGGCGGGCGCTCACCGAGGAATTTCTCAGGATCACCGGCTTCGCCCCCATCGACAGCGAAGCCTACGACGTCATCCGCGAGACGATGAGGGTCTTCGCGCGCTAAAGGAGAAATACCATGAAAAGAGTGATCTTTGTTTTGCTGGTCCTGGGCCTGTCGCTGACGCCTGCGTTTGCACAGGAGCCTGAGCGCCTGGTGCTGGGCATGATGCCCTCCTTGGAGGCCGAACGCCTCGTCGACACCCTCGAGCCCCTGGCGGAGATGCTGGGCGAGCGGCTGGGCGTCCCGGTAGACGCTTTTGTAGCCACGAGCTACACCGGTCTGGTCGAGGCGATGGGCACGGGTCGCGTCGACATGGGCCTCTTCGGCCCCACCGCCCTGGTCCAGGCGGTCGAACGTCATGACGCCAGCTTCATTCTCGAGTCCGTGCGCCACGGCGAGGCGAGCTACCGCGCCCAGTTCAACGTCCACCATGACAGCGACATCGAGAGCTTCGAGGACCTCCGGGGCCGAACGATTGCCTTCGTCGACCCTGCATCCGCTTCGGGCTACCAGTTCCCCTATGCGTTTCTCC
>JALZLY010000070.1 GCA_030858465.1 Deinococcota bacterium | reverse complement strand
GAACCGATTCAGTTTGGTTTGTCGGCCTTTTCCATACCAACCACATGACGGCTAACATGCATACGATCTCAACCGTTGCAAAGAAGACGTAAGAGTAGGTTGCGCTGCCACCTCCCACAACAAAAAGGGTGGTCAGAATCACTGCCAGGGTGTTAAGCCGGCGGTTGCTTCTAGGGGACAAGACGAGGCACAGGAATATCATCACTATAGGAATCTCGAGGAAGACAGAGAAGACGAGCAGCAACTCTGGAGTGACTGGGAAACCCAAGGAACCATCGATAATCTTCTCTAAAGTGCCAGGGTGTACAAATCCAACTATGTCGGCAAAAGCTATGTTAAACATAACCACTGTCCACAGCGCCGCAAGCTTGAGTCTTGCCATATCCATTTTTCCTCCTTTGTTGTGGCAGGTCATAACAGGCCGTGCCACTACGAGCAGCGTAGCGACGACACGGTATTGACGGGTAGCTACTAAAGTATCGTCGGGGGTATGGTTGTGGGGTTATAGAGAGCTTGGAAGTACCAAAGCTTTGCCGTTATAAACCACCTGCGTGCAGTGCTCGAGCCCAAATGTGTGGAAAAATCGACCTTCAGGCTACAACAGACCCAACTCTCGAGCACGTGCTACCGCTTCGGTTCGGCTTTTAACCTGTAGTTTGTCAAAGATGATTCGGTTGTGTCCCTTAATCGTACTCAATGCGCGGAAAAGGCGCTTGCTGATCTCACGGTTTGAGAGTCCCTGGGCAATCAGCCGGAGTACTTCCAGCTCGCGTTGGCTTAGTGGCTCGAGTAGGTCCTGGGCAGGTGGGGCAGGAGGCAGATAAGGTTTGTCTTCGCTCTCTTGCTCTTCAGCCTCAAATACAGCCAGCAACTTACCTGCATAGTCCGGCATCATCCCATGAGAGGCTACTTCGGACAAGAGTCGAGCTATCGGAACGCCCTCGTCAACAAAAATACGAACGTAATCCTCCGGCTGGGCCAGGGTCAGCGCACGCGCAAGTGGCGTGAGGGCAGGCGTGATATCACCTTGCGCCTCGAGCCCAAGCGCCTGCAGCACCAGGATTTCGATCACGCTTCCCATCCGGCCACCCCCTTCCGCTGCTTGCAGGAGGCGCTCGAGCAGTGCCGTCGCCTCGAGGATGGGGCCCTCTACCTGGTCGATCTTGTATTGGGCTATGAGCATCCTCGCTAGCGTGATGTGCTCGAACTCGCGCAAGTAGCTGAGATCGTCGTCAGAGGACAGGCCCTGCTCACGCACCCACTCTTGGGCTTCGTGCAACCTGCCTTGCCTGACCAACACCCGCGCCTTCAGCGCCGCTATGGGGCGCACGTAGGGGTCGGGGCTCGGGATGTACAGGCGCTCCGCTTCGCCCAGCAGCTCAAGAGCGCCAGCTAAGTCTCCTTGGGCCTCTTTGACTCGCGCCATGGCAACATGCCAGCGATACCGGTTTTCAGATAGCCCGTTGTGTGCGCCCAACTCCTTGCTTTTCAGCAAGTACTGTGAGGCAGCTTCTAGGTCGTTGTGCTCGCGGCGCAGTTCACTCATCCCTACATATAGGTCCGCCGTTCCTGGGGGCATGAATTTGCCCTGACCCGCCGCAAGGTGCAACGCCCGCTCATAGATTCTTGCCGCCTCGCGCAGACGGCCTTGCGCCGTCCTGATGTCAGCCAGGATGAATGCGCCGCTGTTTGACTGGGTGATGTCGCTGATCATCCGCAGACTCGCCATGCCGTCGGCAAAGAACCGGTAGGCGACCTCCAGCTCTCCGTTGCTCCAGGTCGCGAGCCCCAGGAGCGCGGCTGCGGCGCCGCGCCACAAATGGTCGCCCGCAGGCAAGAGGTCCAGCGCCCGCCGGGCGTAGCTCACGCTGCCACGCACGTCGCCGAGCGCCCCGGCGTGATAGGCGCGGGTGATGGCCGTTATCCCCGGCAGGGACCGAAACTCCTCTTCGTCCACAACGACCATTCGGGCCGCTGGGGCTTCCGGCCGCTCACTCATATGTGCCGCAGTGTCGAGCAACCGTTCGGCGTCCCGCAATCGGGCCTCGGCGGCCCCCAGGTCGATAGAGACCAAAGCCAAGGCATAGTACACGCTGAGCACGGGCCTTGTCTTGACCAGCTCGTCTGGTAGTGCCTTCAGCCAGCCAAGGAACGTTTCCTCCTGTCTGCTCGTGAGCATCGCCCTGGCTGCCAGCTCGACTAAGCCCGCCGCTCGAGCGAAATCCTTAGCGGCGAGCGCGTGGCGGATGGCGTCTGACGGCAAGCCGTTCTGCTCGTACCAGGCGCTCGCCCGCCGGTGCAGGCCGGGTAGCTGATGGGGCCGCTCTTCCAGCAAGCGCGCCTGCAACACCTCGGCAAAGAGGTGGTGATAACGGTACCAGCGGCGCTCGTCGTCGAGTGGGACGACGAAGAGGTTATTGCGCTCCAGGCTCTCGAGCATCCTCCTGCCGTCCTCTCGCTCGGTGACGGCATCGCATAGCGGCCCGCTCAGCCTCTCCAGCATCGCGGTCTGCAGCAAGAAGCTGCGCGCGCGCTCAGGCTGGCGCTGCAACACCTCTTCGACCAGATAGTCCAGCACGAAACGGTGGCTGCCGGTAAAGACTCGGATAAACGCCGCAGTATCCTTTTGCCCTTGCATGGAAAGCGCGGCCAGCTGCAGGCCGGCAATCCAGCCTTCGGTGCGGGTCTCAAGTAGAGCGATGTCTTGTGCTAAGAGGTTTAGGCCCATCACCCCTTTGAGAAATTCGGCGGCTTCGGAGGGGGTAAAGCGCAAGTCGCTGGCGCGCAGTTCGCTCAATTGGCCCCGCGCGCGTAACCGGGCCAGAGGTAGCTGTGGGTCTTCACGGGTAGCGATGACCAGGTGCATCTGGGGGGGCAGGTGCTCGAGCACAAAGGTGAGGGCATGGTCGATGGGTTTGGCATCAAGGACGTGGTAGTCGTCGAGGACGAGAACGAAATCGTCCGGCATGGTGGTGACTTCATTGAGCAAGACCGTCAGTATCGTTTCGATAGGCGATGGCTGAGGGGATTGGAGCACGCCGAGTACCCCTTCTCCAATAGTCGGTACAACTGTCTGCAAAGCAGCGATGAGGTAAGCCAGAAAGCGGGTGGGGTCGTTATCGCCTTCGTCCAGCGACAGCCAAGCGGCTGGTCGCTCGCAACCGGCGAGCCATTCGCTGACCAGCGTGGTTTTGCCGAAGCCTGCCGGGGCAGAGACGAGAGTCAGTTTGCGGTGAAGACCCACGTTCAGTTGCTCAATGAGGTGAGGACGGAGAACAATTTTGGCTCGAGATGGGGGGATATAGAGCTTAGTACCTAGAATTGGCGAGGGCATGGATCAATTATGACGAAAAACGACCTGAGCACAGATCATTTCGGAGAGCTCCAAATAAGCTAAATAAGCCGAACGCTGAGCGCTGTTCGCGAAGCACCTCGACAGAGACAGCTTGACGCTGGGCCCTTTCAGAC
>JALZLY010000069.1 GCA_030858465.1 Deinococcota bacterium | reverse complement strand
TGGCGCGAGCCCACGAGGTCTTGGCGCGGCGCGGGCGCGTCCTCTGGATCGGCCTACCCCAGCAGCGCGACGCCGTCTACCGCCGCGCCACCCTGGCGGGGGCGGTCTTGGGCCTCGAGGTGCTCT
Source organism: Deinococcota bacterium (assembly GCA_030858465.1). NCBI lineage: Bacteria > Thermotogati > Deinococcota > Deinococcota bacterium. The sequence continues at coordinate 2,429 of JALZLY010000069.1, read as the reverse complement.
CCTCGCAGCAGCTCTACTACCGGCTCCTGGCCGCGGCCCTGAAGCTCAAGCCGCTCATCGTCGGCACCGCCCGGATAGCGCTCGTCGGCGAGGCGCTCTTGCGGCTGGAAGAAGCCCTACCCTCGCCGGGCGAGGCGAGCCTCTTCGCCCAGGCGATCGCCGAGAGCAAGCGCTACGGCCTCGGCCCGGACGATGTTCCCGCCCTCGACCGCGAGAGTGAGCGCTTCAAGCGGGTCTTCGCGCGCTACGAGCAGCTGAAGGGCGAGGGCTGGGACTACGACGACTTCCGCAGCGAGGCACTGGCCTTTTTGGAGCGCGGCGGCGAGGTCAAGCTCGGCGTGGACCTGGTGGTGGTGGACGGCTTTCGCGAGCTGAGCCCGCTCGAGCTGAGCGTCTACGAGGCGCTCGCCGAGCGGCTTCCGCTCTGGCTCGGCCTGCCCGAGGCGCCGCCCGGCTACGAGGGCAGAGCCGAATACAGTGCGGCGCTGCGGCTTACGGCGCCCGCGCGGCCCCATCCTCCGTGTTACCGCGCGCCCAACCCGGTGGCCGAGGCGCGCTGGGTGCTGCGCTCCTTGAAGCGCGACCTGGCGAGCGGCATGGACCCGCTCGAGCTGGCGGTCATCGTGCCCGAGGGCAAGGCCAGGGCCTTTGCCGCGCTCGCCGACGAGTACGGCGTGCCGCTGATGGACGAGTCCCCCAAGGCGCTCGCCGACACCCCCGGCGGGCGCATGCTCCTAGACCTCATCGAGCTGCCCGACGGGCCGACCGCCTCGAAGCTCCTGGTCCTGCCCGAGCTCGCCCCGCTCGCCCGCGAGGCCCTGGCGCGCGGGGTGGCGGGGCACGAGGCGCTGTCGAGGCTGGCCCAGGAGCTCGGTGTGGCGGCCGTCTGGGAGGCCTGGTTGGGCCGCCTGCTGCGCTCCGGCGACGAGGAGGACTGGGCGCGCGAGCTCGTGAACAGCCTGCCCGCCGTGGCCGACAGCCCCTACCGCGAGGCCTTTTTGCTGCGCGCCAAGGAGGCCCGCAGCCTGGCGCGTGGCGCCGATTTCCGGCGCTGGTGGGCGGCCCTGTTGCAGGCGACGCGGGTCTACGACCGGCCCAAGGGCGGGGTGGCCCTGCTCAGCGCCAAGCTGGCCTCGGGGCGGAGGTGGCGCCGCGTCTACCTCATGCACGCGGTGGGAGGCGCCTACGGGGCCGGCGAGGGCGAGGACTACTTCGTGCCCGAGGAGGGGCGCCGTCCCGCCAGTGAGGTCTTTGGCGCCGGGCTTTCTGGCGCCGGGGTGTTTGGCACGGAAACTTCTGGCGGAGCGGTGCTGCCCAGGCGCTTCGCGGGCCGCGACCGCCTGCTCTTCGCCGAACTCCTGAGCCGCGGCGAGGAGCAGGTCGTCTCCTATCCCGAGGCGGACCAGGCTGGGCCGCTCCTGCTCGAGCCGGCGCTGGTGCTCGCCGCCAGCGGCCTGACGCCGATCCCCGTGGGGAGCCGCCTGGAGCTCGCCTCCAGCACCCGCTACACCCCCGCCACCGGCCCCGTCCGGCTCGGCGGCGCCCACGTCGAGAGCCTGCGCCACTACGAGCGCTGCGCCTTTCGCTACTGGGCCGAGCGGCGCCTCTCCCTGCATGGAGAGAGGCCGTGGTGGCGGGCACTCGTTTCCGAGCTGAGGGAGATGCAGCGGCTCAGCGAGGCGCGCCTGGCGGCGCTGGCGCTGCGCTACCCGCAGGCCGAGGCGTGGCTGGGGGAGCACGCTCCCCGGCTGCGCGCTCTCGCCTACGGGCTGCGCCTGCCCGAGGCGGGCGCACCGCAGGTTCTCTTGGACGCCGCCGAGCGAGGGAACGGCCGGGTCACGCTCTACCACTTCGTCCCGCCCGGCCAAGCAGGCAGTCCCGCCGCGGCGAGGGTGCTCGTGGACGGCCGCTGGGCGGAGTGGTGGGCGGCGCACTACCTCTTGACGCGCTGGGGCCGCCAGGTGAGCCGTGTGCAGATCACCGTCTGGCCGCTCCTGGGCGAACCGCAAGACGCCGTAGAGGGCGAGATTACCTACGTCTGGAAAAAGCTCTCGAGCTGCGAGAGGCGCGTCGCGGAGGCCCACGCCCGCTTCGCCCAGGGTGAGGTGAGCGCTAAGCCGGGCTTCATCTGCCGTGACTGCGCCGTCAAGGACCTGTGCCGGGAGGCGCGGCCCTAGGTGGTGGGCCGGGAGTGGCTGGGATGAACGGATGAAGGTCCGCGTCGCCTCGGCCGGCACCGGCAAGACGACCAGCCTGGTCCTGCGCTACTTGGCGCTCGTCGCCGCGGGCACGCCGCTTAGGCGCCTCGCCGGGGTGACCTTCACCCGGGTGGCCGCGGGCGAGCTGCGCGGGCGCGGCGGCGAGGGCTTGGCGACGCGGCTCGCGACGGGCCGCTACCTGGACGTGACCCTGGACCCGGTGTCGAGCCC
>JALZLY010000068.1 GCA_030858465.1 Deinococcota bacterium | reverse complement strand
CCCCCCCCGCGCTTCGTCAGTCGGTTTCGTCGGCGTCGTCTTCGGATTCCCGCTCCGCAATCTCCTCGCTCGCTTCACCGCCTGCGGCCTGGGCTTCTTGATCCACGCGTTCGACCACGCCGCAGGCGATGCGGTCACCGCTCTCGCCGCTAGGATCGCTGATGTGGTCGTCCGCGTCCGTGTGGATGACCAGGGCGGTGCCGTCCCCGTTCAGGATCGACCTCTCACCCTCAGCCAGGGTGATGAGCAGCGTGGTCACCTCGTAGGAGGCGTTGCCGTCCTCGTCGACGTGGATGTTGGGCAGGTCGCCGGCGTGCGGCCCGTCGGGGTTCAAGAGGCCGTGCTCGGCGTCCGTCGGGTTGAAGTGATCGCCGGCGGACTCGAAGTCGGGTGGTTCGCATAAGCCCGTCTCGTGAAGGTGAATGCCGTGCTCGCCGCCGGCCGCGGCCTCGAAGCCCTCGAGCTCGATCCGGACTATAACCGCGCCCTCGTCGCTGCTCGAGAAGGTGGCGTGGCCGACCGTGTTGCCGTCGGCGTCTTGCAGTTCGGCTCTCGCCTGCGCCTCTTGCTGGGTTGTCTGCTGCGCCGCCGCCAAGCCGAGCAGCCCGGCGAGGGACAGGGTGAACAACAGGGACAGGGTGAGGAGCAGGGACGAGAGAAGCTTGGACGTTGTTCGCATATCTTCCTCCTGGGGTTTGCAATCTTTCTGGCTTTCTGGGGTTTGCAATCTTTGTCGCCGGTCTTCGGGGGTCTGAGAATCACCTGTTCTACTGCAATTGTCTGCGTGACGACTCGTACTCTAGGCGAGCACAGGTAGCGAAACTCTTACATTCCGCGGTGACGGCCCGCCCTCGGTCTAGACGCCCCAAGAACTAGACACCCAAGAACCAGACACCCAAGGACTAGACACCCCAAGGATAGGTGTCGGGCGGTTCGCGGCCGTCGGTGGACGCCAGGTGAAGCGGGTGGAGCGCCTGGCTCTCATCCAGATAGAGAAAGGCGTCATAGCGCTCCGGCAGGATGGTTGTGACGTAGTTGCCATAGCGCTCGTGCGCCGGGTTGTAGACGACGCCGATGGCGCGGTGGCCGCGCGGCTCGAAGAGGGCGTCGCCCTCGGCCCCCGACAGGAGCAGCAAACCATCTTTGCCGACCGCTCCGTGCAGCAGCTCCTCCCAGCTGCCCTCCCTGGCCTCCGGTACAGGCATGCGCTCCATCTTCGCGCCCCAGCTCCGGCCCGCGATGACGCTGCCCCGGTAGGAGCCGAAGCCGACCAGAAAGACACCTTCGCCTTCGTGGCGCTCGCGGGCGAGCTGGCCGATATTGGTCATGCCGGCATTGGCCATGTCGGTGGCGCGGGCGTCGCCGATATGGGTGTTGTGCTCCCAGACGATGGCTTTGGGCCTCTGGCCCTGACGCGCCCGGTGATGAACCATGAGCCTGTCCAAGGTGTCGGCCATGTGGTGGTCGCGGACGTTCCAGGACTCGGGGCCGCCCCTCACCATGGCGCGGTAGTAGCGCTCGGCGCCCACGACCACCAGGGCGTTCTGCTCGGCGTTGAAGGCCGCCTCGGGGTCGTTCTCGTACAGCTTGCTCCTGCCGCGAAGCTCGCCCAGCAGGCCGACCACCTCGTCCTCGCAGGAGGTGGGCACGAAGGCGGTGGCGCGCGCGTACTCCTGAACGTCCTCGCCGTAGGGCTCGAAGCAGCGAAAGGCGCGCTCGGCGGCGGCGAGCGCCTCCGGGTCCGTCCGCTTCAGATAGCTCATCAGCGAGTGCAGCGACTCCCAGAGGCTATAGACATCGAGGCCGTAGAAGCCGACCTTCCGCCCTTCGTCGAGGCTCTGATTGTGCCCTTTCAGCCACTCGGCCAGGGCCACCACCTCCCAGTTGGCCCACATCCAAGTCGGCCAGCGGTCAAAGGCGTGCAGAACCTCGCGGGCGCTCTCGCCCGCGCCCCTATAGCCCTTGACGTAGCGGTTGACGCGGTAGCAGTCGGGCCAGTCGCCCTCGACGGCGAGAAAGGAAAAGCCCTTTTCGCGGATGAGGCGCTGGCTCAATCTGGCCCGCCAGCTGTAGTACTCCGAGGTGCCGTGGGAGGCCTCGCCCAGGAGGACGTAGCGGGCGTCGCCGATGGCGTCCAGTAGCGGGTCGAGATCGCCTGCATCCGCTAGCGGGCGAGCGATGTTCCGAATCTCTTGGCTGAGCCCTTCCGGCTCGCGCTGTAAGGAATGGCTTCGTCCGAGGCGGATGGGGCCCACCTCGAGGCGAACGGTCTTCTCACTCCCCAAGGCTCGGGCCATGCCTCACCCTCTTTGCAGCCTCCAGAAGCTCGCGCACTTCCTCGTCGCTCGTCTGCGCGAAGTCGTCGTACCACATGCCCACGCCGTAAAAGGGCTGCGGCGTTTCGGCGCAAATGATCTCATCGACCTCCGCCCGAAGGGCGGCGCAGGTCTCGGGCGCCGCGGTGGGCACCGCCACCACGACCTTGGCGGGCCCTTGCGCCTTGACCGCTTGGGCGGCGGCGCGCATGGTGGCGCCGGTCGCTAGGCCGTCGTCAACGAGGATGACCGTGCGGCCCCGCAGCTCGGGCGCGGGCCGGTCACCACGGTAGCTGCGCTCGCGGCGCTCCAGCTCGCGCCCCTCCCTCTCGGCAGCGGCGTCGATGGCGTCTTCGGGAACCCTGAGGCTACGCACGATGTCGTCGTTCAAGACCCGCACACCTCCCGTGGCGATCGCGCCCATCGCCAGTTCCTCGTGGCCCGGCGTGCCGAGCTTGCGCACCACGAAAATGTCCAGGGGCACCCCGAGCACCTTGACTACTTGGAAGGCGACAGGCACACCGCCGCGCGGCAAGGCCAGGACCAGAACATCCTCGCGGCCCGCGTAATGTGCAAGCTTCTCCGCCAACCTCGCTCCGGCGTCCTTGCGGTCGCGAAAGCGCTTCACCGTTGATCACCGCCTCAATAGGTCTCCACCTTTTGGTGGTTCGATGACGGTAGAACACCGCTGACATTCGCCTGAGAAATCACAAAAGGAGCTCAGTCGAGCCCCTTTTGAAGGGTAGCGGGTTCTGCGCGCGCTGTCACTGTTGTTCAAGCCTGCATTCGAGGAGGCCTTTGAAAGTTGAGTGGGAAGAGATCGCCTCGAGACCCGCAGACTACTCTTCGAGTTTGAACGAGATCTTGGCGTTGATCCTGTAGTGGGTGATGCGGTCGTTTTCGACGATGGCCTGCATCTCCTTGACGTAGATGGACTGGATGTTACGAACGGACTTGGAGGCATGTTGCAAGGCCACTTGGGCGGCGTCATCCCAACTCTTGTCCGATTGCGCCAAGACTTCGATCACTTTGATTACAGACATGATGGTCTCCTTTTCTCGAGCCTGGTGAGTAGCTTCATGAACCTCAGGTCAAGATTTGTTGTAGCAGCTTTGTCGGCGCCCGACTTGGTGCCTTGTCACCTTTTGCGACCATGCAGGGTGCAAACATGCGAGCATCGACGGCTCTGTTCTGTTCCTCCCGCCTCCGTTCCTCCCGGCCCCGCGAGCGGAGAGGACCCTGCGCAAGGAGTCAGCGATCACTCGAGGCGTCGGGAGTCGGCGTCCCACCCTCCGGACCGCCCCTGTCCAGGTTGGGATCGCGCTCGGGACCGCTACTGTCGCCCCGGTCCCAGGCGGGGTCGATGCCGGGGCCGGTGGGGACGCGGCCCTCTTCCGAACGGTCCCTCGGCAACTCGATCTGGCTGTCCCCTGCCTCGGAGTCGTCCCTGCGGCTATCTTCTCTGCCTCTGTCTTCTCTGCCTCTGTCGTCGCTCATGATGATCCTCCTGGTAGGCCCCTATCTTGCAACCCCAGCCGTTACAAGCCTCTTAGCCCCTGCTGGCCCGGGTTTCATTTCGGGTTTCGCGCGCCGTTGCGCCAAGGACCGAAACCGTGCTAAAATGCCAAAGTTGTCGGCTCGACGAGCCTTTGGAGGATTATGGCCAGAAACAGATCAGCGATGAAATACCACCGCCAGTCGCAAGAGGTGAGAGCGGTCAACCGCGCCAGGAAATCGACCATTCGCACCTTCAGCAAGAAGGCGGTGGCCGCGGCGGAAGCGGGCAATCACGACGACGCCACCAAGTTCACCCGCGTGGCCGTCAGTTTGATCGACAAGGCGGCAAAGGGGTCCGTCAAGGGCTCGACCCTGCACAAGAACACGGCCGCGCGCAGAAAGTCGCGCCTCGCCAAACGCATCAACAAGCAACTCGCAGACAGCAAAAGCAGCTAAACCCGCCCGTTCAAGCCTAAACCCGGCACACACAGGTGCCGGGTTCTGTCGTCATTGCCTTTACCTCAAACTGCCTTCAGTACGTCAAAAACTCCGGGAACAAGATCGCGAGAAGAGGCAGGCTTATCTGCGGTTCAACCTGGCATATTCCTCTTCGCCGCGGTCAAGCGTTTGGTGAGGCCTGCCGAGGCTCGAGGGGCGTGTTAGCATCGGGCTGGAAGGCCAGCGTGGCCGGCAAGGAGGGTTATGGCAAAGACATTCACGCACATCATCGGCGGCAAAGAGGTAGGCAGCGACAAGAGCTTCGAGTCGCGCAGCTCGCCGAACCTTGGTGACGTTCTGGGCAGCTTTCCCGAGGCGAGCCGCGAGCAGGTCCGCGAGGCCTGTCTGGTGGCGCGGCAGGCCTTCGTCACCTGGCGGGACACACCGGCGCCCGTCCGCGGCGACCTCATCGGCAAGATCGGCAAGGCGCTCGAGCGCGAGAAGGAGTCGCTCAGCCGTCTGGTCACCCGCGAGATGGGCAAGACCCTCAAGGAGGCGCGTGGCAGCGTCCAGGAGGCCATCGACACCTGCCACTTTTTCCAGTCCGAGGGGCGCAGGCTCTACGGCCAGACGGTGCCGTCCGAGATGCACAACAAGGAGCTCAACACCTACCGCCGTCCTCTGGGCGTCGTCGGCATCGTCACCGCCGGCAACTTTCCCATCGCGGTGCCGAGCTGGAAGATAATTCCGGCCCTGGTCACCGGCAACACCGTCGTCTGGAAGCCCTCCGAGGACGCCCCGGCGGTCGCCTACGCCTTCATGAAGCTGATGCAGGAGGCGGGCCTGCCAAGCGGCGTGGTCAACCTGGTCTTCGGCGGCGGCAAGGAGGCGGCGGGGGAATTCCTCGTCGAGATGATGGACGAGGGTTTACTCGACAAGTTCGCCTTTACCGGCTCGACCGCGGTAGGACGCCTCATCGGTGAAGTTGCCGGGCGCAACCTCTTGCATCCCACGCTCGAGCTCGGCGGCAAGAACCCGCTCGTGGTCATGCGCGACGCCGACTTAGACAACGCCGTGGCGGGCGCGCTGTGGGCGTCGTTTGGCACCGGCGGCCAGCGCTGCACCTCGGCGGGCAACCTGATCATCGACGAGCCCGTCTACGATAGCTTCAGGCACAAGTTCTTGGAGGGCGCCCAGAGGCTCAAGATCGGTAACCCGGTCAAGCACGAGGACGTGGTCTACGGACCCTTCATCAACGGGCGCTTTTATGAGCGCTGGTTGGAGCACTACGACTGGGGCCGGCTCGAAGGGGCCACCCTGCTCTACGGCGACGGCCGCATCAGCGAGGAGAGCAAACCCGACGGCTTCGTCGGCGAGCCGAGTGAGGCCTACTACGGCTGGCCGACGGTCTGGGAGGGCGTGCGCCCCGGCATGCAGCAATTCCAAGAGGAGATCTTCGGGCCGACCATCAACCTGGTCAAGGTGGACGGCATCGACGAGGCCGTCCACACCGCCAACGCCGTCGACTACGGCCTGAGCAGCGCCATCTACACCATGAGCCGCGAGTGGGCCTACCTCTTCAAGGACAAGATCCAGGCGGGCATGACGAGTATCAACAACTCGACCACCGGCGCCGAGGCCCACATGCCCTTCGGTGGCGTCAAGGGCTCGGGCAACGGCACCCGCGAGTCGGGCATCTGGGTGATCGACAACTACACCTACTGGCACGGCGTCAACGACGACGTCTCGGGCAGGCTCCAGCTCGCGCAGATGGATACCGAGTACCTGACGCCCACCGACGTGATCGAGGTGAACGAGCTTTTCGGCTAGCTTCACGGCTCGAGCTCGCCTGCTTGCGCTTTCAGCATCCTCATCCTCCGGCGCCTAATGCTTAGCGTCATGCTTAGCGTCGCAGGACCAAGTGCGTATTCAGAGATTTTAAGGAGTGATGATGGGAAAACTGTTGACCGCTTTGCTGCTCGCCCTTTCGCTTCACGCCGTCGCCCTGGCTCAGGTGGGTAGCGGCGCGGGTAGCGGCGCGCGGACCGTCTCGGTCGTCGGCACCGGCACGGCCTACGGCGAGCCGGACATGGCTATTTTCGAGGCCGGCGTGAACGTGGTCTCCGAGGACGTCGCCGCGGCCAACGCCGCGGCCAACGAGGAGATGGCCACTATTTTGGAGGCGCTCGTCGGGGCCGGGGTGGCGGAGCACGACATCCGCACGGTGGGCTTCAACATCTGGCGCGAGGAGCGTTACAGCCCGGAGGGTCAACCGACCACGCCGGTCTTTCGCGTCGTCAACACGGTGCGGGTGACCGTGCGCGAGGTGGACCGGGTCGGCGAGCTCCTGGGCCTCAGCATAGGGGCCGGCGCCAACTCCATCGGCAGCGTGCAGTACACGCTCGAAGACCCCGCTCAGCTCGAGAACGCGGCCAGGGAGCGGGCGATGCGGACGCTCAGGGACCGCGCCGAGAGGCTCGCCGGCCTGGCGGGCGTGAGCCTGGGCGAGGTGCTCAGCATCAGCGAGACGCCGGACTTCTACCCCATGCCGCCCGTGCCGGCCTTCGACATGGACGAATCGGCGGTGCGAGGCGCCGACGTGCCGGTGGCCGCGGGCCAGCTCTCGGTCACGGTGACCTTGCAGGTGACCTTCGGCCTCGAGTAGCCCGTCCCTCCCGGAGTCTTGTGTTAGCGTAAAACCGTGACCGAGCACGTCTACTGCGTTCCCGCGGCCAGCCTGCCCAAGCCGCAGGGTGAGGTCCTGCCGCTCGGCCGCGAACTCTACGCGCGGCTGCTCGTCGGCGGCGCGTTCCGCCCCCGGGCCGAGGCCGAGGCGGACGAGAGCTGGCGGCAGATCATCCCCTACGCGGCGGTGGCGCAAGGGGGCAAGGTGCTGCTCGTGGAGCGGCTCGCGGGCGGCTCCGAAAGCAGGCTGCACAAGGAGCTCTCGATCGGCCTGGGCGGGCACATCAATCCCGAAGACATGGGGCTCGAGAACATGGGCAACGCCCGCGACCTCATCGAGGCGGCGTTAAACCGAGAGCTTCGCGAAGAGCTCGAGATCGGCGCCTTTTTCGCCGAGGCCGTCGGCCTCATCCACCGCAGCGAGACGCCGGTCGAGCGCGTCCACACCGGCGTGCTCTACCGGGTCAGGAGCGCCGGGCCGGTGAGGGTGCGCGAGACGACCAAGCTCGCAGGGCATATGGTTCTCCCAGAGGAGCTCGAGGGGCTGTTCGAGCGGCTCGAGGGCTGGTCGCAGGTGGCGTGGCGCTTTTTGAGGGAGACGACACAAACAGCTCAAGGATAAGCACCGCGAAGTATCTCCCTTATATCGAGAATCGCTCAGGTTGCTGCCTAGAGAGTACCCAAACGCACTATGTTTCTTTATTCCTGAAGTTGGTTGAGGGGGGGCGGAAAGTCGGCATGACGTTTCCCAAAGCTCTTCGTTCAAGTAAATTTTTCTCTCATTTAACGATTTAAATGCTCCGAATCCCACTACCTTTCTCATGATTCATGTCTGTATACAAGATTTTCAAGTCCGATGGTGGACAGGAAAAAGAAAAGGTGAAAGAAACGTGAGAACTTTGGCATTATTTACTCCCTACATGAGATGAAAAGCCGTCAATTTTCAGGAACCGGCCTCAAAATGGTTGAACGAAGAGCAAAGCGCTCATTTCAGGCAGAAGGTGAAACGCCTGGAAAACAAGGCCGAGATGCCGCGCACGCAACCGTGACAACACGCCGTCATTTGTATCCGCTTGGGGCGCCCCAAGAGCCAATACTGACCCGAAGTCGGCCTCTCTAGGCAGCTCAGGATGGCAAGGAGCGTGGATTTGCCAGCTTGTACTTCTTGTCCCAAATCTATCCACAGATTTTGCAGTGTTTATCTACAAGTAATCGAGTGTGTCAATGAGCTCAAGATCCTGGCTGCTTTTTATGAGCTCGCGCAGAATTGGTACGTGACCTGCTGTGATGAGCAGCAGAACCCTCTCGTTTTGGGCCACCATACTAAACAAATTCGAGAAGATGCGGACGTGGCGTGCATACCAAGCGGTGAGCAAGTCGCTTCCTACGTGGGTATCTCCAGCTCCCACCCACATTCCGCCAGTGTTTAGATGCTGACTACGGGGACAAAACTTTCAGACATAGTTCCAGCGGGTACTTAGCCTCGTTAGGAGCAGCGGTGATAGCCGCCCGCAAGAGCTCGAAGCCGCGCTTGAAGAGGCTTTTGGGGG
>JALZLY010000067.1 GCA_030858465.1 Deinococcota bacterium | reverse complement strand
CACGTCCGGCGAGTCGCTCACCATGGTGATGACGACATCGGCGCCTAGGGCGGCCTCTCTGGGGCTGGCGGCGCGCTTCGCTCCCGCCCTTTCGGCCTCCTCTTCGCGACTGCGGGTGCGGTTGTGGACGGTGACCTCGAAGCCCGCGTCGATGAGCCGGACGGCCATCGGCGCGCCCATCGTGCCCATGCCGATAAAAGCGATCTTTTGCATCTTTTCTCCAATCTCCTGCGCTTCTCCTGCGCTTAGAGGGGAGTGATGGCCTCGTCTCGCCGCTCGAGAAAGCCCCTGACCACCCTAGCCAGCGCCTCGGGTCGCTCGATCGGCACGCCGTGGCCGGCCCGGTCGATGGTCACCAGGATACCCTGATTCGCCCACTCGACGATCTCGTGGCTCATCCGCAGCGGCGTCAAGAGGTCGTCCTGGCCGACGGCGGCGAGCACCGGGCCGCCGTAGGCGCGCAGCGCCTTGCGGGCGTCGCCCAGGCTGAGGAGCCCGTCGATGAGCCAGCCGATGACTTGTGGATCGGCTTGAGAGGCTGCGTCTCGGTAGCGCTCGAGCTCGTCGCCGCGCGTCTCGAGAAAGCTCCGCCCCCAGACCCAGGGCGCGGCCACGTCGAAGCGCAGGGTCGGGCCGCCCGCGTCCAGGGCTGCTCGCCACGACGCTAGCGTCGCGCGCAGGAGCGGGTCGAGGCGCAAGAACGAGGCGACCAGGCTGAGGCTCATGACGCGGCCCGGCGACCTTTGGGCGAGCTCCGCCGCCGCCAGGGCCGACAACAGGCCGCCGTTGCTGTGCCCGACGAGGTGGACGCGCTCGAGCCCAAGCCCGTCCAGGAGGGCGATGAGGTCGGCGGCGTGCCCTTCGGGCGTATAGGGCCCCGGCGGCTTGTCCGACCCTCCCTGACCCCGGCAGTCGTAAAGGAGGGTGCGGTAGCGGCTCGCGAAGTGCGGCTCGACCTCGGCCCAGGCCGCCGCGGTCATGGTGAGGCCGTTGGCGAAGACGACGGTCTCGTCGCCGCCGCCTTTGCCGCCGCCTTTAAGGTCGTAGTAGAGCGCGATGTCGCCGAGCTTGATATGTGCCATACCCCTCCTTGATGGGGTTGGGATTCGGGGGTCAGGGTTTTACCGACCCCCGACCCCCGACCCCTGCCCCTGAACCCCGTCCTAAACCCCGCCTTAGCGCTCTTTCCAGATGGGCGCCAGCGTCGTCAACACCCGTTTCACCGTCGCGCGGTTGTGCGAGGCGATCTCGCTCCGCCGGGCGATGGGCGGGTGTTCCGCGGGGTCGTCGTGAAAGGTCTGCGGCAGCGGCTCCAGGCTCACTTCCTGCCACGTCTCCCGCCAGCCTTCGGGCACCCGCTCGGGGACCTCCTGGCGGCTCAGGGTGGCCCACAGCAGGCTCCAGGCCCGTGGCACGGTGCGGTAGGGGTCGTAGCCGCCGCCGCCGGTGGCGATGAGCCTGCCCGCGCAGTAGTGGTCGGCGAGCTCGCTCACCCGCCGGTAGGCCCGCGCCATACCCCTGGTCGAGAGGGCCAGGTCGGCGAGCGGGTCGAAGCGGTGCATGTCGGCGCCCGCCTGCAACACGATGAGGTCGGGCTTGAAGGCCGCCAGGGCCTCAGGCACCACCGCCTCGAAGCTGTCGGTGAAGGAGTCGTCCTCGGTGAAGGGCTCGAGCGGCATATTCACGCTCAAGCCCCGCCCGGCGTCCTTGCCGAGCTCGTAGACGTGGCCGCTGCCGGGGAAGAGGTAGCGCCCCGACTCGTGCAGGCTGATGGTCATCACCTCGCTGCGGTCGTAAAAGAGCCACTGCACGCCGTCGCCGTGGTGCGCGTCGATGTCGATATAGGCGACGCGCATGCCGTAGCCCTTGACGGCGTGCCGGATGCCCACCGCTAGGTCGTTGTAGACGCAAAAACCCGAGGCCCTGTCGAAGTGGGCGTGGTGCAGGCCGCCCGAGAGGTTGGCGGCGCGCTGAACGGTCTCCGAGGCGACGAGGTCGACGGCCTTGCGCGTCGCCGCGCAGACCAGGGAGACGGCCTCGTGCATGCCGGGGAAGATGGGGTTGTCGCCGGTGCCCAGGCCGAACTCGAGGGCGCGCGGCAGCCTCTCGCCCCTCGAGGCCGCCCTGACCGCGCCCAGGTAGGCGGGAGCGTGGACCTGCGCTAAGACCTTGTCGGGAATCGCCTCGGGAGTGACCTCGTCCGCCTCGGCAAGGAGACCCGCCTCGTGGAGGAGGCTGCGGGTGAGCTCGAGCCGCAGCGGCTTGAAGGGGTGGCCGTCGCTCAGCTTGTACCGCGTCAGCCTGGGGTCGTAGAGAAAGGCGCAACTCGTGTGTGGCTTCATAACGCCTAAAGCTCGGACTTGTCGACCGGCCAGAGCACGCTGAAGCCTTCGTTGCGCAAGGCCTGGGCCAGACCGCGGCCGTCGATGGTGTCCACCCGCAGGACGAAGGCGAGGGTGTCGGCGTCCTTGTAGTTGGTCAAGACGCTCGAGACGTTGAGGCCGCGTTTTGCGATGGCCCTGGCGAGCGAGGCGAGCGCGCCGGGCTTATTGTCCACTTCGACCTCGAGCCTGGTCGAGGGGTCGAAGACTCCGGTCATCTTGGTGAGCGCCTCCAAAAAGTCCGTCGCCGTCACGATGCCCACCAGCTTTTCGTCCTCGGTGACGGGCATGGCGCCGATCCTGCGCTCGCGCAGGACGCGGGCCGACTCCTCGACGGGGTCCAGGGGGTGCGCGGTGAGGACGGGCGAGGACATGATGGACCTCACCGGGTCGCGGACGGTGACGGCCTTTTTGAGCGAGGGGAGCTCCGAACCGACCGCGCGGATGTCGCGATCGGAGACGATGCCGATGAGGCTGGAGCTGTCGTCCCTCACTTCCGAGGACGACAGCTCCGAAGATGAACGCTTCGCCGCTCTGGAGGTAGGAGAAGACAGCTCCAAGATGGGAAAGTGCCGGATATTGCGCTGTTCCATGAGCGCGTAGACGTCGCCGATCGGCATCTCCGGGCCGATGGCGACTACCCTCCTGGTCATGATGTCCCTTACAAGCATGCTAAAGCCTCTCGCGTGCGCTGGCGTTTTTCTTTACCAGCGTTATACCATCTCGCGGCCGGTTGGGAACTGGCTAGCCCCCATAACCTGGCTAGACCCCGCAAAGAGACACAGGCCTGAGCCTGAGCCGCTCGAACTCCGCGACGACCTCCTCGGGGCAGTTGGGGCCGACGCGGGCCATCAGGCCGTTGGCGGCGCTAGAGCGGATTTCAGGGTCGGTGGTTCTCATGGCCGCCATGCCGGCCGAGCGGTAGAGGCGCTCGAGCATCTGCTTGTAGGCGAAATCGCTCAGGCCGCTGCGCTTTAGGTCGTAGTGCCAGGAGTACAGGGTCGCGAAGACGACGGTGTGGTCGAAGCGGCCGCCCGCGAAGGAGGCCTGAAGCAGGCGGCTCGCCAGCCTGTGGCCGCGCAGGGCCGGATCTACCTCGACCGCGCCGAGTTCGATGAGCTGGCCCGTCTTGTCGTCGCCCCAGGACTCGAACTCGCCCGGCGGGTGAAAGGCGGCGTAGCCGACCATCGTCTCGCCGAGCGAAGCGACGCTCACGCAGCATTTGGCCTCGCCCGCCATGCTCACCAGGGCCTCTTGCTGCTGCTCTGCCGGCCTGAACATCGAGAGCGCCGGGCTGGGGCTCAAGGCGGCGACGGTGGTCGCGTCGCAGCAGGTATGGATGATGCCGGCGCCGGCACTCCGGGCGTCGGGGCTGCCGCTGTCAGGGCTGCCGCTGTCAGGGCTGCCGCCGTCGGGGGTGCCGGCGTTCGGCCGCGCCTCCTGGACGGGCATCAGTCCGCGGCGATGGCGGGCACCTGTCCGCCCCGCAAGGCCCGCCACCGCGCCACGAGCGCGTCGGGCAGGCGCACGCTCTCGTCCGCGGGCGGATCGTCAGCGAGGCTGAGGAGGTTGCGCAGACCAAGATGACCCCGCCAGTCATCGCTGTTCAGGGCTTCGGCGGCCTCGCCAAAGGCGCGCAACAGTGCCTCGTGGTACTTCGCCAGTTCCGGCCGGTAGAGTGCTGCGCTCAGGCTGTCGGCCGCGGCGCGAAGGCCTGGCGGTCCGGCCATTTGGCTCCTCACCTCGAGGGCTAAGAGCCAGGCGAGCAGGCCGAGGTCGCCGCGCTCGCCGCCAACACCCTGTTTGGCTCTGCTGAGCTCGAGCTGGGCGCCGCTGGCGAGCTCGAGCGCCCTTTCAGGCTGGCCCGCGCGCAGCCGGACGGCAGCCAAAAAGGCGCCGTAAAGGGCCTTCTGGTAGGGAAAGCGGGCGTCGGCAAAGGCCTCCTCGGCGCAGCTCAGCGCGCTCCCGGGCCCTTCGCCGACGAGGGCTGCGACGAGGAGCGTCTGGGTGTAGAGGGGGCCGTAGCGCTCGTTGCGATCGGGATCGGCGGCAATCCGCTCGCGCACGCTCTCGGTGAGCGCCTGAGCTTGCCTGAGATCGGCGTTCGTCCCGCCGCCCACCTGCAAAAAGGGCGTGGCGTAGGGCTGACCCCTGCCCCGCGCCCAGTAGGCCAAGCCGAGCCGCACCTTGCCGCGCAAGGTGCGGAAGCTCGCGTCCACGCGGCAGTCTCGCTGGTAGCGGGCAAAGGTCAGCAGATTGTCCTGGAGCTGCAAGACGGCCTCGTCGTAGTGGCCGAGCGCCAGGAGGTTGAGCGCCCGTTCGTCGTGGACTTTGGCGCGCTCAAAGGCGAGCTCGAGTTCGCTCAGCCCGCCCCTCTCCCCGCGGCAGCCCAGGAGCTCGAGGCTGCTGCCGAAGTCGGCCGTGGCCTCACCCGGCTCGCCCTGCTTGCGCAGGATGCGGGCGCGCCGCGCCAAGTAGCGGGCCCGCTCCTGCACCGCCGCGTCGAAGCGGCCCAGCCTGGCCTGCACGTC
>JALZLY010000066.1 GCA_030858465.1 Deinococcota bacterium | reverse complement strand
GGCACACGCCATGAACAACGTGCTCGGCAATGTCGGCCCCACCGTGACGTACATCGACCCGGTTGCGGCCGACCCCGTCAACCAGACCGAGTCGCTGCGGGAACTTGCCCGGGCGATGGAGGCCGGCGACGTCCACGCGCTATTTATTCTCGGCGGCAATCCGGCCTTTACCGCACCCGCCGACATAGACTTTGCCGGGCAACTCGCCAAGGTCGCCTTTAAGGTTCATCTGGGACTTTATCTGGACGAGACCGCGATTCTCTGCGACTGGCACATCCCCATGACGCATGAACTCGAGTCCTGGGGTGACGCCCGCGCCTTTGACGGCACCCTCTCGATGATTCAGCCGCTTATCGCGCCGCTCTACGGCGGCCACACGGTGTATGAAGTCTTGGCCGCGCTCTTGGGAGACATCAGCAGCTCGAACTATGATCTGGTGCGCGGCTACTGGCAGGAGCAAGTCGCTGCGGATGACTTTGAGAGCTTCTGGCGCAAAGCGGTCCATGACGGCGTCGTCGAGGGGAGCGGGTTCCCGCCTCGAGCGGTCTCCCTGCGCGCCGAGGTGCTCAGCGAGAGCCCGAGCACCACACCCGGAGGCGGGCTCGACATCGTCTTTCGGCCCGACCCCTATATCTGGGACAGCCGCTTTGCCAACAACGCCTGGCTTCAGGAACTGCCGAGGCCGCTCACCAAGCTGACCTGGGACAACGCCGCACTCATCAGCCCGGCAACCGCCGAGCGTCTAGACCTCGATATCGGCGACGTCGTCGAGCTTCGTTATGAAGGACGCGCCGCCTTAGCGCCTATCTTTATCCTGCCGGGTCACCCCCCCGACACGGTGACCGCGCCCTTTGGTTTTGGTCGGACCCAGACGGGTAGGGTCGGTATGGGCGTCGGCTTTAACGCCTATGCCCTGCGCACGTCCGCTGCGCCCTGGTTTGGTTCGGGTCTTGACATCGTGAAGGTAGGCGGGCGTTATCCTCTGGCTACCACGCAAGATCACCACGCCATCCACACCATTAAAGAGATCGGCGAAGAGTCGGCGGAGCGGCATTTGGTCCGTCAAGGCACGGTCGGGGAGTACCGGGAAAACCCCGACTTTGTTCACGAGCTCGAGCACAGGCCGGAGGGCTCGCTCTACCCCGGTTACCTCTATACGAGCTATGCCTGGGGTATGACGATCGATCTCAGTACCTGCACGGGCTGTCATGCTTGTGTCGTCGCCTGCCAGGCGGAGAACAACATTCCAACGGTAGGTAAAGATGAGGTGCTACGCGGGCGCGAGATGCACTGGATTCGCGTGGACCGCTACTACCAGGGCGATATCGACCACCCGGATGCCGTCCACCAGCCTGTCACCTGCATGCACTGCGAGAACGCGCCCTGTGAGGTCGTTTGCCCGGTAGGCGCGACCGTTCACAGCACCGAGGGCTTAAACGACATGGTCTATAACCGCTGCGTGGGCACGCGCTACTGTTCGAACAACTGCCCTTACAAGGTGAGGCGCTTTAACTTCTTCTTTTACGCCCGGCTTGAAGAGGAGGCTTTAAAATTGCTGCTAAACCCCGAGGTCAGCGTGCGCAGCCGCGGCGTCATGGAAAAGTGCACCTACTGCGTGCAGCGGATCAACAGCGCTCGCATCGAGGCCGAGCTCGAGGACCGCCGCATCAGGGACGGCGAGGTGACCCCTGCTTGTGCAGCCGCCTGTCCCGGCCGCGCCATCGTCTTTGGTGACATCAACGATCCCGACAGTCTGGTAGCCCGGCTCAAGTCCAGCCCGCTCAACTACGGCCTCCTCATGGAGCTCAACACGCTCCCCCGCACCAGTTATCTCGCCCGCCTCAACAATCCCAACCCTGAACTCGAGGGGGCTTAAAGCGCCAGTCAGGTTCTAAAGGAGGTTTACGATGAAAGAACATTTTCGTAGCCTATGTCATAAGCCAGGTCATAAGGGGTGCCGCCGCTATGTTTACCTTGTCGTTACGACCTTAGCCGTCAGCATCTCGCTAGTTGCTTGTGGACCGGAAGATAGCGGCACGCCTTTGCCGGACGGGGCTAGGCTGCCCTACCCCCTCGCGCCTACCACGCAGCAGGCTCAGTTCACAGGCCCCTCCGACGTGCCCCGGCCGCCGGCCACTACCCAAACTGAGATGTGGAATGAGCTGTGGACCAGGGAGGGACGTGCTACCAAGGCCTCCCTAGAAGCCCCAACAGAACCCTAGCACGAGCAGTTCCCTCGGCCCTAAAGGGTCATCTCAGTCGCGGCACCTCCCCTTGAAGCTCAAGTGGGGCTTTAACGTCATGCCCCTAAGCGATGTCAGCGTGCTTGAGGCGCCAAGCCGTAGTCAAGAAGATGCGTAACCGTCATAATCATGAACTAGCAGCCTGTTAAGGGCTACTAGAGCAAGAGGTCTTATTACATGGACTTAAGGATGCAGTTTCAAGTCATCAGCGAAGTCGCACTGGCCATGCTGCTTGGCGGGCTCGTCGGCCTCGAGCGTGAGCTGGCCGACAAGCCCTCCGGTCTGCGCACCCACATGATAGTCGCGGGCGCGGCGGCGCTGCTTGTGGGCTTGGGCGACGCGCTGCTTGGGCGCTTCAACGCCAGCGTCGATGTCGGCATACGCACCGACCCGATTCGTATTGTTGAAGCAATCATCGCCGGCGTCAGCTTTCTTGGTGCGGGAACGATCTTTCGCCGCGGTAAGAGTGAGCAGGTTGAAGGCATTACCACAGCAGCGTCGCTCCTTTTAGTCAGCGCTATCGGCATAAGTGTCGCCTTGCGCCAACATGTCCTCGCAGTAGGTGTCACCGTGCTGGCGCTGACTGTCCTGCGCGGCGTGAATCTAATCGAAAGATGGCTAGACGGTAGAAAAAGCAGCTAATGTCAAAGACAAAGAACATACTCCTGGGTATAAGTGCCTCCCTTCTTCTTTGGGGCCTGATCGAGCCCTACTGGATTGACCGTCAAGAGCACGTTGTAAAGATCCCCCGTCTTCCCGAGGGCTGGCAAGGACAGCGCGTCGCCCTTATCGCCGACCTTCAGGTGGGCATGTGGCTGGACAACACCCGGACCATCCGGCGCATCGTGGCGATGCTCGTCAAGGAGCGGCCTGCCGCAGTCTTAATCGCAGGCGACTTTATTTACCAGCCCAAGCGTCCGGCTCTAGCCATAAGCGGGGTGGTTGAACTCCTCCGGCCACTGCCCCGGGCGGGCATCCCAACGTATGGCGTCCTTGGCAACCACGACTACCGCATGCCCACCAAAGAGGACCCAAAGGACGAGCGCTTAGCCGCCGCCCTCGCCAGCGCACTCGAGTCGGCGGGCGTGCGTATACTCAACAACGAAGCCGTGCCCCTCCCTTCACCTCGAGGGGGCAGCAAAGCAAGCTCTCTTTTTCTCGTGGGCATAGGGGCCCACATCCCCGCTGAGGACAGACCGGACCTTGCCTTTGCAAAGGTGCCCGAAGGGACCCCCCGGCTCGTCATGATGCATAACCCTAACACCTTTGAAATGCTTCCCCCCGGCGCAGCGCCCTTCGCCGTAGCGGGACACACGCACGGCGGACAGTTTCGTATTCCCTTGACCCCACAGTGGACCTGGATGCGCTACACCTCGGCAGATAAGGTGCACGCCGACGGCTGGACGGGGGGACATGAAACGGAGGGCAATCATCTTTATGTCAACAGAGGAATAGGCTTTAGTGTCTTGCCCCTAAGGCTGAACTGTCCGCCCGAAGTGACCTTCTTTACCCTGATGTTATCCTGATGTGTGCAGAGAACGGCCCTTGTAATGAACGCGTCTAGCGCTTTAGAGGCTTTGGCAGAGGAACGATGCTGACTCTTACGGCGGTGCTCGCCGCGGTTCTGGCACTGGTACACTTTTTTGCCGGCAGGCTGCGCTTTCTTCAGGGCATACCGCGCAGCCAGTGGCTCTCTATGGCAGGGGGCACCTCCGTGGCCTACGTTTTTGTGCATCTTTTGCCCGATTTGAGCGAGGCGCAAAGGGCGTTTGAAAGCGCGGAAGGCCCGCTGCTCGGCTACTTAAAGCACCACGTCTATCTCATCGCTCTTTTGGGACTCGTCGTTTTCTACGGCCTCGAGCGCGTCGCCAAGGGGTCTCGAGCGCGCCGGCGAAGAGCAGGCGAGGGAGACAGCACCGGTAGCAAAGCCTTCTGGCTTCATATCGTTTTCTTCGCCTTCTATAACGCCCTTATCGGCTACTTGATCTTCTCCTGGGAACCGGCCGACGTCGAGGGGCTCCTCTTCTTCGTCTTCGCCATAGCCTTACATTTTGTGGTCAACGACTACGGCCTGCGCAACCACCATGAAGCGGACTATGACCATCTCGGCCGCTGGGTGCTGGCAGGCGCTATTCTTGCGGGCTGGGGACTTGGCAACCCCTTCGAGTTGCACGAGACCACGCTGGCCGTGCCCTTCGCCTTTTTAGGCGGAGCCATCATCTTAAACGTGCTCAAAGAGGAACTGCCCGAGGAGCGCGAGAGCCGCTACTGGGCCTTTGCCCTGGGCGTGGCTCTTTACACGGTCTTGTTGCTTACCCTGTGAATCCTGGTAGCAGGAAAAGCAGGTGACCATGCTTAGAGCGTCGCGTATAGGAACCCGCATGGTTAGCCTTTGGGACGCGGTGCGCTCGAGCTACTGGTTTGTCCCCAGCATCATGCTGCTCGGCGCGGTCTTGCTTTCCTTTGTGATGATCTTCCTTGACGAAACAGTCGATCCCCAGGGGCTTACCTGGATTTATATCAACC
>JALZLY010000065.1 GCA_030858465.1 Deinococcota bacterium | reverse complement strand
CCCGGCCGCAGGCGGCCGGGCTCGTCGAGCCCGCCCAGCGAGCCCGCCCCGTCTTCGTAGGACGGGGCCATCCAGCGGGCCCAGCCCGCGCCAGACTCGGGCCGTGCGCCCCAGTCGAAGCCGTAAGCGCCGGTCTCCGCGGCCTTGTAGGGTTGGTAGCCGGCGTTCACCCAGAAGGAGCCCTCCTCCGGCGTCAACCTGGCGTAGAACTCCGGCCCGGAGGCGGGATGGGTGTCGAGCGTCAGGGTGACGCGCTCGAAGGGGGCGATCCGGCCCTCTGAACCCGTCACCTCTGAACCCGCTACCTCCAGGCGTTTCACCAGCAGGTGCAGATAGCTCGGACTGGCCTGGGCGTAGAGCGCCACCCCGTTTCCCTCGGCGACGAGCTGCGCCTCCTGCCAGTCGGCGGGGTCGCTGCCGAGGGGGGGTTCGCCGGGGACGGCGAAGCCGACGAGGCCGTAGTTCTGCTCGGGGTTCATGACCGAGTGCCAGCGGGGGAGGTGGTCGCTTGGCCTTTCCAGGGCGTCGTAGAGCCAGTGGCGCTTGAACCACTCGTCGAGCCAGGCGAAGACGACGCCGCCGGCCATGCCGCTGTCGATCACCTCGCTGTAGAGCTTGGCGATGATCTCGGCCTGCGCCGCCTCGTCATTGCCCCCCTGATGGTAGCCCTGGGGCTGGGAGCGGGATTGGCCGCGGCTGCTGGGCACGCCGAACTCGCTGATAAGCACGGCCTGGTCGCCGTGATGCGCCCCTAAGCGCTCGAGGTGGGCCATGTAGTTGGAGCGGGGATGCCGGCTGTAGTCGGGGTCGAGGCTCAAGTAGTCGGGATAGTAGGGAAAGGCGTGGTAGGAGGCGAAGTGGCCGGCCAGAAAGGCCGCGGTCGGGGTGATGGTCGCGGCGTCGACCACCGTCGCGTCCGCGCCGTATAGGAAGGCGCCCTGCTCGTCGGGCTGCACTCCTGGCGGAGCGCCGTCGGCGGCGGGCCCGTCGCGGGGGGCGATGGTCAGCCAGTTGACGAAGGCGATGGGCGTCTGCTGCTTGAAGTGCTCGAAGTGGTAGAGGCTGACGCGGTCCATGACCTCGGCGAGCCAGGCCTCCATGGCGCTGCTCTCGCCGACCCTCAGAAACCGGCCCTCGTAGCGCCTGGGCGCGTCCGGCCGGGCGTTGAAGGAGCTGACGGACGCCGGCTCCCACTCGCGGCCCAAGATGAGGCCGAGCAGCCAGGGGCTGACGTCGGCCTCATACGCGCCCGAAGCCTGATCCGGTCTGGCCTCGACCACGGCCTGACCGTGGAGCAGGTCGAGGGCGCGGTAAGCCTCCCCCAAAAAGGTCGCCTTGAAGGGGCCGTGGTAGTCGTCGCCTTCCGGAGGCTCGGTCCAGACGCCCTGGATGAGGTAGAGGGGCGCGCCGGGGTGGGCGAGGTTGTAGTCGCGCAGCGCCCGGTAGAAGACGGGCGGCGCCACGGTATAGAGCCTGACGGTGTTGGCGTTCATGGCGGCGATCAGCCTGAGCCAGCGGTCGTAGAAGCCCCTCTCCTCGGGAAATTCGGTGGCGAAGCGGCCGGGCAGGGCCATCCCCAGGTTGACGCCCTTGACGGTGAGGCTTGCGCCGTTCTCGAGGCGGAACTGGCCGCCCTCGGCCCTGAAGGGTAGGCGCAGCGCCTGAGCGCTCGAGGGACGCGGGTCGTTCTCGGCCAGCTTGTTCTGCGCCGAACTGGTCCCAACCTGGCCGGTCTCAACCTGACCGGTCTCAACCTGACCGTCCTCGGTCATGACCAGGCTCCGCAGGAACTGGCTCAGGTCCTCGCGTTCGGGCTCCAAACGCCGGGCCCACCGGGCGTAGCGGGCGGCCTCGGCTGGACGGCCGAGGCCGCGGCTGCTCAGCGCCAAGCCGTAGAAGAGGTCGGCTACCTCTGGCAGCTGGGGGAGCAAGTCGTGAAAGAGCCGGTAGGCGCCGCGGTCGTCGCCCTGCCGGTAACGCACGAAGCCGAGCAGCAGCTTGGCGTCGTGGTCGCTGGGATCTTGAGCGAGCAGCGCCCTCAGGATACGCTCGGCCTGCTCGAGCTCGTCGGCGCGGTAGGCGCGCTCGGCCGCCTCGTAGGTCGTGCCTTCGCCTGCCGTCCTTTCGGTTGCCATCCCTTCGGCCAGTGCCGGGCCCGCGAGCGCCAGCCACAGGAGGGTCGAGAGGGCGAGGAGGCGGTTCACACCTCAGGCTACACCAGGGCGTGACGCCGGTGGGTCAGCCGAACGGTGAACCGGCCGCCGCTGGCGGGGGTGCCGCTGGCGGGGTGAATGTAAACTGACCTGCGCTCGCCCGCCCGCCCGCACGTTATCATCATCCCCGCCAGCGCTTGGCCTGCTGTGGTTTTGCCACGCCTATGGGGTATGGATACGAGGTCAATACGAGGTTATA
Organism: Deinococcota bacterium; assembly: GCA_030858465.1. Classification (NCBI taxonomy): domain Bacteria; kingdom Thermotogati; phylum Deinococcota; species Deinococcota bacterium. The sequence continues at coordinate 745 of JALZLY010000065.1, read as the reverse complement.
TCAGGGGTTATAGATGCCTCAGGGGTATAGTGGCCGAGTGGTAGGAGGATGCGACGTGCGACTGCTTTTGAAGGCGGCTCCGGCCGAGACGACTCGAGCCCTTGTCAGCCCTTGCCCGTGTTCCGGAAAAAGGTCGGGGCCACTGGGCTTCGGGGCCTGAGAGCACCATTGCGAGCGCTAAGGCAGTCCCTTCTCCAGTCGCTTGTGCAGTGGCAGCAGCACGCCCACGTCGTCTACACCGTGCTCTTCTTCCTGTTCTTTCTCGCCCAGATCGCGGTCGCGCTCGTCCTCATCGTGCTGGGCGTCATGCGCGCGGAGGCGGCCGCGCCCAACGCCCTACCCCTCCTGGTCGTGCCGGTGGCGATCATCACCGCGGCCTTCGTGCTCCTGCTCGTCAACAGCCTGCTGCTCAGCGTCCAGGCCTTTAGGGACAACCGCGAGCTGCTGGGGGCGCGGCAGCACGCCTTTTGGCTGAAGCGCTGGACGGCGGTGCTGTTTGGCGGCAAGGCTCCGCCACAGGCGCCGCTGCCGTCCGAGAGCGTAGCGGCACTGCTCGACCTCAAGGACAGCCTGGACGGTGAGGAGGCGGAGATGGCCTTCGACCTCGTCCGCTACTACGGCTTCGAGGCCACGCTGGTGGCGCGGCTGGCCTCGCGGCGGCGCTCGGTGCGGTTGGCGGCCCTGGAGTCGCTCGGCAAGCTGAGGTCGCCCGACACCTTGCCGCTGCTGTTGGCGGCCGCAAAAG
>JALZLY010000064.1 GCA_030858465.1 Deinococcota bacterium | reverse complement strand
TCGCCGACGCCGCCGAAGACGCCGATCTGGCGACGCTCGCGGCTTGGACCTTGGACGCCTGGCTGGGCGGCGCGCTGATCGTGGACAGCGGGCCCTATCTGGCGCGGCTCGTCCGCGCTGGCGTCGCGCGCGGGCTGTGGCCGGGTGCGCCGAGGCCCTCGCCCGTGCTCGTCGTCCTGGGCTCGCGCTCGGCCTTGACCGAAAGGCAAGTGCGGCACCTCTGCGGCGCCTGTCCAGGCGTGCTGAGGCTCCGCCCGGACGCTGACGATTCGCTGCTGGCGCGGGCCCAAGCCGCCGAGGTGGTCGTCCTCGAGGCGGACGGCGAGAAGGTTATCGACGGCGCTCTCGCAGCGCTGGCGGAGGCGCTCGAGCGCCTCCTGAACGACCTCCCCGCGCCCTACGCCTTGATCGTCTCCGGCGGGCGCACCGCCTCGAGCGTCCTCTCGCGCTTCGGCGTCCGCTCGCTCTCGGCCCGAGGCGAGGTCTTTCCGCTGGTGCCCCTGAGCCACCTCGCGGGCGGTACGCTGGACGGCAGCCTGCTCGTCACCAAGGGCGGCCTCGTCGGCGACACCGAGACCCTGACCCAAACCGTCAAATTCTTGAAGTTCCTAAGGAGGCTCACATGAAACCGACCCTGGCCATCACCATGGGCGACCCCGCCGGCGTCGGCCCGGAGATCACCCTCAAGGCCCTGCAGCAGCCCGAACTCCACGACAGCGCCCGCCTCTTCGTGGTGGGTTCCCAGGCCGTCTTGGCGGATATGGCTCGTCGCCTCGGCTACAAGATTGACGTTATTGAGATCGACGAAGCCGACGGGAACTGGCAGTCGTCACCCGATACCGTTTTGGTCCATCAAGTAGGCGAACTGGGGCCCGGCGACTTCGCGCTCGGCGAGGTCGCCCAGCCGACGGGCCGCGACAGCGTGCGCTACGTGGAGACGGCGGCTAGGCTCACCCAGGAGGGCCGCGCCGACGCCATCGTCACCGCGCCCATCAACAAGGAATCGATGCGGGCGGCCAAGATAAAATATCCCGGCCACACCGAGATCCTGGGCGCGGTCCTCGACTCCCCCGTCGAGACCATGTTCGTGGTCGACAGGCTGCGCATCTTCTTCCTGACGCGTCACCTCTCGCTCCGCGCCGCTATCGACGCCATCAGCGAGGAGGGGCTGCTCAAGCTCCTGGGGCACGCCCGCGAGGTGCTGAGCGAACTCGGCAACGACGAGCCGGTCATCGGCGTGGCGGGCTTAAACCCACACGCGGGCGACGGCGGCATTTTCGGCGATGAGGAGATCACCCGCCTGCAACCGGCCGTGGCGGAGGCGCGGGCCCTGGGCTGGGACGTGCGCGGCCCCGTCGGCGCGGACTCGATCTTTCACCAGGCTCTGCAGGGCAAGTACGACGCGGTGATCTCGCTCTACCACGACCAGGGCCACATCGCCGCCAAGACCTACGACTTCAACCGCACCGTCTCGGTGACGACCGGCCTGCCTACCATCAGGACCTCGGTGGACCACGGCACCGCCTTTGACATCGCCGGGAGGGGCAAGGCCGACCCGACCAACATGATCGAGGCCATCAAGGTGGCCGCGCACATGGCGAGCAAGCGGCTGGAAAGGGCGGGGGCGTGAGCTACCGCATCGCGGTCATCGCCGGCGACGGCATCGGCCAGGAGGTGGTGCCCGCGGGCATCCGGGTCCTGGAGGCCGTGGGCGCGCGGCACGGGCTGAACTTCGCGTGGCAACACTACGACTGGAGCTGTGAGCGTTACCTGGAGACGGGCAAGATGATGCCCGACGACGGGCTCGAGCGTCTGCGCGACCACGACGCCATCTTCCTGGGCGCCGTGGGCTATCCCGGCGTGCCCGACCACGTCTCGCTCTGGAAGCTGCTCATCCCCATCCGCCGCACCTTCAAGCAGTACGTCAACCTGCGCCCGGTACGGCTCTTTGCGGGCGTCGCCTCGCCGCTGGCGAACCGGCGGCCGGAGGACATCGACTTCGTCATCGTCCGCGAGAACAACGAGGGGGAATACTCGGAGATCGGCGGGCGCCTCTACACGGGCACGGAGCGAGAGATGGCGGTGCAGGAGACGGTGTTTACCCGCCAAGGCGTCGACAAGGTAATGCGCTACGCCTTCGAGCTGGCCCGCTCGAGGCCAAAAAAACACCTGACCTCGGCGACGAAGTCCAACGGCATCATCCACACCATGCCCTTCTGGGACGAGCGCTTCGCCGCCCTCAAGGGAGACTACCCGGAGGTGAAGACCGACCAGTACCACATCGACATCTTGACGGCCCACTTCGTCCAGCACCCCGACTGGTTCGACGTGGTGGTGGCTTCCAACCTCTTCGGCGACATCCTCTCGGACCTGGGCCCGGCGGTGGCGGGCGGCATCGGCCTCGCCCCCTCGGCCAACCTCAACCCCGAAGGGGACTACCCGTCGATGTTCGAGCCGGTCCACGGCTCGGCCCCGGACATCGCCGGAAGGGGCGTCGCCAACCCCGTCGCCCAAATCTGGTCGGGGGCGATGATGTTGGACCATCTGGGTCAAGCGGAGGCGGCCGCGAGCGTAGTGGGCGCCCTCGAGACGGTTTTGCGCGAGGGGCCGCGGACCAGGGACCTGGGCGGCGAGGCCGGCACCGAGGAGGTCAGCCAAGCGGTGCTGACGGCGCTGTCACCTAGCTAGACCCTGTAAGACCGTGAGCTAAAACGCATCCCCCACGTCTTTTGCCGCTCGACAGCGCGTGAAGTGACCCGGCTTGACAAGAGGCCGGGTCGTGGTCCATACTGGCGACAAAGCAACCTGTAAACGCTTACACCTCGACGACCTCCTCTCTCTAAGGCAAGGATGCTCGTGACGAAGCGCAACCCCACCATGTTCGACGTTGCCGCCGCCGCCGGCGTTTCCGTCGCCACGGTCTCGCGGGCCCTAAACGGCGGCAAGATCGCCCCCGTCACCCAGCGCTTGGTGGAGGGGGCCGTCGCCCGGCTCGGCTACCGGCGCAACACCCTGGCGCGCGGGCTCGTCACCGGCCGGACCGGGGTGATCGGCGTGCTCATTCCCGACGTGGTGGGGCCGCTCTACGCCCAGATGGCCCGGGGTGTCGAGGACGTGCTGGGGCCCTTGGGCATGCACTTGATGATGGTCACCGACAACCGCGACCCGGCGCAGGAGCGCGCCGCCGCCGAGCTGCTGCTCGAGCGGCGGGTGGACGGCCTGATCATCATCGGCAGCAGGTTGGCGCACGCCGCCCTCGAGCGGCTCGTGGGCGGCGTGCCGGTGGTCCTGATCCAACGAGAGAGCGCAGGAGAGGCTGAAGGCGCCGAGGACGGCCTGCGGCTCGTCGGCCTCGACAACCGCGGCGGCGCCGCCCTGGCCACCGAGCACCTGCTGGCCCACGGGCACCGGCGGATCGTTCACGTCGCCGCCCTCCGGCGCGACGGCGAGGCGCGCCTGCGGAGCTACTGCGAGCGGCTCGAGGCGGCCGGCTTGGAGCCTCACGTCATCCAGGAGGACGGCAGCGAGGAGGGCGGCTACCGCGCCGGGCAGGGGCTCGTGGAGGGGCCCCTGCAGGGGCCCGGGCCGAGCGCCGTCTTCTGCGGCAACGACCGCACCGCGCTGGGGCTCTACCACGCGCTCAAATCGGCTGGGCTGCACGTTCCCGACGACGTCTCCGTGGTGGGCTTCGACGACCTGCCCTGGACGCGCTACTTAGACCCGCCGCTGACCACCGTCCGCCAGCCCGGCCGTGCGATGGGCCGCGCCGCCGCCGAGGGGGTGCTCGCCGCCCTGCGCGGCGAGGCGTCCCCCGGGCAGCTGCAGATCCCCGCCGAACTCGTCGTCCGCGCCTCGGTCACGACGCTGGGGGCAGCGTCCACCGGCAAGTCCCTGAAAGCCCCGAAAGGAGGTAAGCACAGCGCCAGGTTGTCGTAGAACAGGGTTCTTGATCCCTGCAAGCCTCGAGTCCCCGATCCATTCCATAAGGAGATGTTCATGCGGAACTTTTACCGACTCACCGTCCTTAGTACTACAGTTGTATTTAACCTGTAGAATAGGGCTGTTCGAGCCCTGACCAGATTTTGTCCCAGATGCCGGTCTTTTGCCATTGGCTGAGTTG
>JALZLY010000063.1 GCA_030858465.1 Deinococcota bacterium | reverse complement strand
CCATCCTCTGGGACGGCCGTGAGCTGCACGGCCTCAATGCCTCGGGCCGCTCGCCCAAGGCGCTGACGCCGGAACGCTTCGCGGGTCAGGGCAGCATTCCCCTGCGCGGCTGGGACGCGGTGACGGTACCGGGGGCGGTGTCGTCCTGGGCGGTGCTTTCGGAGCGCTTCGGCAAGCTGCCCTTCGAGGTGCTCTTCGAGCCCGCCGTCCATTACGCCCGCGAGGGCTTTCTCGTCTCGCCGATCACCGCCGCCGCCTGGGCGAGGGCGCCGCAAATCTTTGGGGATATGCCCGACTTCGCCGCGGCCTTCTTGCCCGGCGGCAGGGCGCCCAAGGCGGGCGAGGTCTTTCGTTTCGAGGACCAGGCGAGGACGCTTCAGGCAATCGCCGAAACCAAAGGGGAGAGCTTCTACCGCGGCGCGCTGGCCGAAAAGATCGCTGCCCACGCTCGCGCGTCGGGCGCGCTCATGACCGCGGCGGACCTGGCCTCTCACCAGGCCGATTGGGTGGGCACCGTCGCGCAGGGCTACCGCGGCGTGGAGCTGCACGAGATTCCGCCCAACGGTCAGGGGCTGGCGGCCTTGCTGATGCTGGGCATCTTAGAGCACTTCGAGCTGTCCGACCATCCCGTCGATTCCGCCGACAGCCTGCACCTGCAATTCGAGGCCATGAAGCTGGCCTTCGCCGACACCCACCGCTACGTCTCGGACGCGGCCACGATGGACGTGAGGGTTGAGGACCTGCTCGAGCCCGGCTACCTGAGGGAGCGCGCCAGGCTCATCGACCCGAAACGCGCCCAGGACCCCAGCTTCGGCGTGCCGGGGCGCGGTGGCACCATCTACCTCACCGCCGCCGACGAAGAGGGCATGATGGTGTCCTTTATCCAGTCGAACTACTACGGCTTCGGCTCGGGCGTGGTGGTGCCGGGGACGGGCATCAGCCTGCAAAACCGCGGCGCGGGCTTTACGCTCGAGGCGGGCCACCCCAACCTGGTGGCGGGCGGCAAGCGTCCCTTCCACACCATCATCCCGGCCTTTTTGACCCAGAGTGGCCGGCCGCTCATGAGCTTCGGCGTGATGGGCGGGCCGATGCAGCCCCAGGGCCACGCGCAGATGGTCGTGCGCCTCCGCGACTACGGCCAGAATCCGCAGGCGGCTTCGGACGCGCCGCGCTGGCGGGTGGTTGAGGGACTCGAGGTGGCGGTGGAAGCCGGGTACGCGCCGGAGGTTCTAGATGAGCTCGAGCGCCGCGGCCATAACATCACTCGCGAGGCGCCCGTTCACTCCTTCGCCTACGGTGGCGCGCAGCTCATTTACCGGCTCGAAGATGGCTACCTGGCCGCCTCCGACCACCGCAAGGACGGGCAGGCGGTGGGTTTTTAGCGCGCCGCCCCACCTGACGTCATGTACACCCACCACTCCAAACGCACCGGAGACTACGGTGAAATCTGCGATCTGCGCTATCATCCACAGGTCAAGTCGTATTCGGTTCTGCCGGATGCAAACCACCCGTTTTCAGATTCGAACGCAGGAGGAAAATGATGACGACTCAAGCAAAAGAAGGCGATACCGTCAAGGTCCACTACACCGGCAAGCTCGAGGACGGCACCGTCTTCGACTCCTCACAAGAGCGCGAGCCGCTGGAGTTCACCATCGGCAGCGGCGACATCATCGCGGGCTTTGAAAGAGCAGTCATCGGCATGAGCCCCGGCGACAGCACCACCGAGCGCATCCCCGCCGAGGAGGCCTACGGCCCTCGCCAGGAGGGGATGGTGATGGAGCTAGGCCGTGAAGACGTCCCCGCCGAGATCAGCCCCGAGGTCGGTCAGCAGTTGCAGATTCGCCAGGAGGACGGTCAGGCCGTGCCCGTCATGATTACCGAGGTGAGCGATGGCGCGGTGCTCCTGGACGCCAACCACCCGCTGGCGGGGGAGACGCTCGTCTTCGACATCGAGCTCGTGGAGATCGCCTGACGCTGGGCCTCACAAGTTGTTGCAGGCTCGCAGCGCCGCGAGCCTTGGCTGATCGCGCCACAGATCGCCATAGATACAGATATTGAACAGACGTTGAAAAGATACAGACGTTGAAAAGATATTGAGAAGCTGGGCTTATCCATTGATGAGACCGGACTGATGAGACCGGACCCGGGAAGGAACGCCCAAAGCCTCGAGGGCTGCTCGAGAGTAGTTGACACAACTTGTCCCTT
>JALZLY010000062.1 GCA_030858465.1 Deinococcota bacterium | reverse complement strand
CCCTGTGCCCGGCGCGCCGCCGCCCTGAAGTCGCCCACGGCGGCGTCTCCTTCGGCGAACGCAAGGAGGGCGCTTCTCACCCTCTTTGCCAGAAACTCGCGGGTGCTGTAGACCCACTCCTCGAGCTCGGCGCCGAGCTCCGCCAGATAGAAGCCTTCCAAAAAGGCGCCGCCGTAGCCGCGGACGGCCACTGCCAGGGCGCCGGCCTCGAGCTCTGCTAGGAGCCGCACGGCGTCCGTCTCGACCGCGGCGCCGAGGCGCGCGCCCTCCGCAAGCGCCCCTGGCGCGCCCGCGCGCAGTTGCGAGAGGGCGACGCGCAGGCTGCCCATCGGCTCGGCCGCGCCCGGCCAGAACAGCTCGGCTAAGTGACGGCGGTCGTAAGCGCCCTCGAGCGCGAGGTAGGCGAGCAAGAGCAGCGGCTTGGGTCGCTTGAAGCGCGTTCCCAAGAGCGCCAGCCCGCCGAGCGTTTGCAGTTGCATAGGCTCATTATAGGGCGGTGACACCGCCCTGGTTACACGGGCTGCACAGCCGTTAACGCCTCGTTAACACCCTCCCTTCTATACTTCTTTCGTCTCTTGGAGACAAAGAAAATAGGGTAAAGAGAAAAGGTAAAGAGAAAAGGAGGCAGGTCATGGTGGTAAAAGGTTGGATTCGCGCTTTGGTGGTCGCCCTGCTGGCGGCGCAGGCACTCGCTCTCGCCGCTGAACAAGGGAGCGGGCCGCTGCTGTCGGGGCAGGTTGCCAACTGGGACCACGGCGAGGCGCAGCTCGCGGCGATGTCGTTCACGGAGGACGCGCCCCTGGGGACCATCGCCGAGGGGACCATCGCCGCGGACGGCGCGTTCGAGCTTGGCTTGCCCGCCGAGGTTCCCGCGGAGCTGCTTACCCGCTTGGACGCCACCGAAATCTGCCCGGAAGCCCCCGAGGGCCTGAGCCTCACGCCCGAGAGCTTCATGGGCGCGGGCGTCTTCGCGCTCGGCGTCTTGGAAGACGAGGCGATGACGGGCTTTATCGCCCAAGCGTCCTCCGAGGCGGTGGCGCTCGAGACAGAAGGCGCCGCCCAGGTCGGCGACTTCGCGGTCTTCTACGCCTACGCCACCGAGAGTGTCACCATCAGGGGAACGTGTGTGCGCGAGGGCGAGACCGAGGCCATCAACATAGACCTGCAGCAGGGCTGGAACACCCTCATCTCGACCTCGACCGAGGTGACGGACGGCGCCTCGAGCGCGATGGAGACGACCGTGGGCGAGGTGCCTACGGGCGCGGGTTGGTACTACATGGCCATGCCCGAGATGCCGGAAGGCGAGGGCGGCGCGTCCGAAGTCGTCTGGGCTGCCAGCACCGAGGGCGAGGGCATTCCCGAGGAGGTCGCGCCGGGTTACACTGTTTTCACCCTCGACAACGACGGCGAAGCGCCCTATACCCTGACGCTGTTCCGCCTCAAGGAAGGCGCCACCTTAGAAGCCTTCCAAGCTGCCAGCGCACGGATCGAAGAGGCCTTCGCTGAAGGCGGTGATGTCGTCACAGCCATCAACGAGGGCCTCGAGCTCGTCGACGTGGCGGGCGAGTTTGATGCCGAAGCGGGTGAGAGCAGCAGTTTCGGTGTGGTGTTAGAAGAGGGCGACTACGCGCTGGAAGGCAGCCCACAAAGCGAGGGTGTGGCCGAGCGCTTCTACCAGACCTTCACGGTCACGGGAGAAGCGCAGGCTGAAGCACCCGAAGCGGACGTGACGGTGCAGATGGTCGATTTTGCCTTTGCCTTCCCGCCCAATCTCACAGCAGGCGAGCAGCTCTGGCACGTCGTCAACAGCGGTCAACAACTGCATCATATCGTCCTCTTCAAACTGGGCGAGGGCATGAGCATGGATGACTTCACGGCCTGGATGGAAACCGAAGAGGGCGAGCCGCCCGGCGAACCCGCAGGCTACGTCGGCATCATGAGTGCTGGCGAGAGCAACTACCACACGCTCGAGCTGAGTGCTGGCGAGTACGTGGCCATCTGCTTCATGCCCGATCACCTAGGTGAAGCCACCGGCATGCCGCACTTCATGCTGGGCATGATGCAGAGCTTTACGGTCGCGGGAAACTAGGCTTTGGGCTTCGTGCGAACGCCCCTAAGATCAAGGGGCGTTCGCTATCTTGTGGAGGGATACCATGAAGTTGGACGATAGGCCTTACAAATGCTGGGCGCACAATCGCACCTCTGTGTTACTCCACGGGTTGATTGTGCTGCTGGTGTCGTGCGGTGGGGGTGGCGTGACCCCGCCCACCAACGACCCGCCACCCATTGACATCCCAGAACCCAAGCCACTCGAGGTGAGCGTCACGATGGATGAGAGCCGGGCGCTCAGCCGGAGCATCCCAGTCGGGGGCGGCACGCTGAGCCTCACCGCAGAGGACGGCGCCGTCTATACCCTAACCATCCCACCGGACGCGCTTCTGGAAGCGACCGACATCACCATGACTCCCATCTTGACCATCGAGGGCTCACCCATCAGTGGTGGGCGGCTCCTCGGCGTCGAGCTGAAGCCTCACGGCCTGCGGCTCAACGACCTCGCCACCCTGACGATCACCCTGCCGGGCGGCGGCACGGGAGAAGCCATCGCCTTTTCCGCCCAGGAGGGCCAAGAGTTCCACCTCTACCCGCTCGAGCTCGACCCCACGAGAGTTTCGCTCAAACTCATCCACTTCTCCGAGTACGGCGCCTACGTCCGGGGCGAGAACGACCCCATCCCCGTGAACGACCCGGAGGTGAGCGACACCGTCACCATAGAGATCATGCCCTTCGACTGGGAGGCGCAGCTCGAGCAGATGCTGGCCGACCTCGTCCGCAAGGAGCGCAGAGCGCAGCTCAAGGGTCAGGCGGGCGACCCGCAGTTCAATGCTAAGGTCGAGGCTATCGTGAACACGTTCTACGACAAGGTCGTCAAGGGCATGCTCGGCCAGATCGCCACGGACTGTGGCTACGCCGAGGCGAACATCTCCAAGGTGCTCGGCTGGAGCCGGGCCGTGAGCCTCTGGGGCCTGGACGAGAAGCTCGCGGCCAAGACGCGGGCGGTGAGCGAGGCCGCCCTCAAGGGCGCGGACAACTGCTGGAAGACCTCGGTGGGGGCCTGCATCGACCGGCAGAACACCGAGCAGCTCCGCAACGTCACCCGCCACGCCCGGCTCAACCAGATTATGGGCGGCGACCCGGCCAAGTACAATCCCGACGACCCGCGGCTGCGCTGCCCGGACCCCTGCGACGAAGCCCTCGCCGCGCCGAGCTGGGCGGGCTCCATCATCCTCTCCTATCAGCAGTCGGGCGAGGAGTCGACCGAAAACGGCACCGCGTCGGTCACTATCCTGAGAACGGCGGCAGTGCGCTTCACCCTGGACGAAAAGCTCGAGGACGCCCGGCCCTGGGCGGCGGGCTGGTGGGGTACCTTGACCGAGGGCACGGCGGAGATCTTCGACACGCATACCACCACCTCGCCGTGGGGGTCGCAACACTACGAGATCAAGGGCAGCGGAACTCCCAACCTGGGCAACAGAGGCCCGGTCAAGCTTTACCTCTCCGCGGACTGCACGGACTACACCTTCAAAGCCCACGTCTCGATTGACGCCAAGAACGACCACCTGAAAGGGAACGTCGCCCCCTCGACGGTCGCAGAGGTGGTGTTTTTCAGCATGCCCGCCCAGCGCCCGACACCGCGGCCGCTCGAGCTGGGCGGCAACGGGTTCTTTTCCGTTGAAAACAGGCAGGAGCCCCACGTCAACCTTGTGGGCGGCGGTACCTACCTCAGTGGCTACTCGAGCTTATTGAGAAACATGGTCGGCGCACAGAACATGGGCAAGGCCGATGTGGCCTGGGTCATCACGCCCACCAGCAGATGAAAGGAAATCACATGCACCGATCCGTCATCACCATCCTCCTGCTCCTCTTCGCCGCCGCCTGCAGCAGCCAGCCCGCGCCGGGCGGCAGGCCGGTCATCGAGAGCTTCACCGCCAACCCTGCCACCGTCGCGCCGGGGGACCAAAGCACGCTCGCCTGGCAGGTGACGGGGGCGACCAGCCTGAGCATCAGCCCCGGTGTCGGCCCGGTGACGGGCTCGAGCACGACCGTCACGCCCAGTCACACGACCGAATACACCCTCACCGCCGCCAACGCCGCCGGCGAGACGACCGACGCGACCAAAGTGACCGTCACCGGAACTGGGGATGGAGACGGTGATGGAGACGGTGATGGAGACGGTGATGGAGACGCCGCGCCCCTGCATAACACCATCGCCTACGCGCGCGGCAATGGCGACGAAATCCGGCTCGTCAGCCCGGACGGGACGGGCGACCGCCGCCTGTGGGCGCACGGCCTGGACGACCCCAGTGAACGCTACGAGGTCTGGAGCATGAGCTGGAGCCCCGACGCGCGGCAACTCGCCTTCGCCAGCACCCACGAGCGCGGCTGCTCGCTGTTTATAGCCGACATCTACACTGTAGACGCTGACGGCACCGACTACCGCCGCCTCACCCAGGGGCCAGCCTGCGCCGCCTTGAGCGCGTACCCCAAGGGCACGGTGCGGGTGCCGGTCCGCAACGACGGCTTCAGCTCGTTTTCGGGCTTTCTCTACTTCCAGGGTGCGCCCGGCGTGCAGCCGGTCAACCTGCCGCCGGGCGGCAGCGGGGTGGTGACCTTCGAAAACGTCGCCGACTTCGGGTCGGGGTTCCTGCAGGTCGCCACGGTCATCGCCCCCAACGACGCCTTCAACTTGCCTGACGCTCGAGCAATCCTCGGCGCTACCGCCACCGACGTTCAAGCGGGCGGCACGGTCACGACGGCCGAGGCGCGGGTGTCCATCCCCGCTGCCCCGTGGGAGGCGCGCTCGCCCAGCTGGAAATGGGACGGCTCGAGCCTGGGCTTCGTGCTCAACTTCAATGCTCTTCTGGAACTTCCGCCTGCACCGGAGCCGCTCGAATTCGGCAGCCGCCTCCTGGCCGAGAATGCAGAGACGCCCTTTCTGATCCTCTATGCGGCGCGCGGGCCGACCGCGGCGACGGCGAACCAGCTTCTCCACACGGGCTGGGGTCCGGGCGAGCCCACGACCATCCACCTCACGCCTGAGGGCGCGGCGACGGTCGGCGAGCCGCTCGTGTCCTTCACGTCTACCGAGTCCGTCTTCGGCCTGGCCTGGCTCCCCGACGGCTCGGGCTTCGCCTACTCGGTCACGGAGGGCGACTACTTCGGAGAGGACAGAAGCAGCAATCTGTTCGTCTACGACTTCGCTTCCGGCGAGGCCACCCGCCTGACTTCGCTCACTGGCGACTTCGTGAACCAGATCGGCGTATCGCCTGACGGCCAGCGCTTTGTTTTCGACCGGGCAGCGGAGTTCGACGTCACCACCGGGAAGCTCTCGGACCTCGACCTGTGGGTGGTCGACCGTGACGGCAGCGGTCTGGCACTGTTGGTCGAGGACGCCTATGCCCCAGCCTGGAGTTGGTAGGACCTGACGCCAGATCCTAGCCTCAGGTCCAGCTGTCACGCTGCCCCTTAGCTCTTCCCAAGGATGAAAGGGGCAGCGCTGTCATTTCAGAAAGACCGTAAAAATTCCCTCGCCACCCACCCGGCTGTATGGGGCGGCGGGCTCCTGCTCGAGCAAGCCCAGCCTGCACTCGGTGCATTCGAGAAGATAGCCAAGCAAGCTATCGGCCTCTGCGCTCTTTGCTTTCCCCGGCCGCTCTCGAGTCTAGCTCAGCGTCCGCGCACTCGCGCCAACAGCTCCTTTAAGGTCTTGTCGCCGAGGCGGCGCGCGTCGCAGGCTTGGCTGTTGCGACAGACACAGACATAGCGGTAACGGCGGCCCTGCGAGCCGGGCACCTCGGCGCGCATCAGCTCGGCGTCGCCGCGCAGGACGTTCATCTGGCAGATGTCGCAGCAGAGCTGGCTGCCGGCCTGGCCGGCGCGGCTGACGGAGGTGAAGACGAGCGCCTCGTGGCGTTTCAGGTCGGCGATGAGCAGGCGGCCGCCGGCCCCGCGTTCCATGCGGCACTCGCGCTCGCCGGGGATGAGCTCGCTCCGGGTGGCGGGAAAGAACTCGAGCACGATCTCCCGGGCGCTGTAGGTCTGCTGTGCTTCGTCACCCAACTGTGTCACCCATTGCTGTGTCAGCTATTGCTGTGTCAGCTATTACCGTGTTACTCATTCCTAGACTATACCCTGAACCCCGCCAAGACAAGCCTCGCCGTTTGCCGCGCCCAGCGGCGACGGGTTGCTTACCGGCCGCAAAGGGCGTGAGGGTCTCAGCCCCCTTGCAGGGCCCCACCGGGCGCATCGGGCGTGCGAAAGGCGCTCAGCAAGACCAGCACCAGCACCACCCCGGCCGCCGCCAAGGCGGCGGCCGCCACGGGTGGGTGGCCCTGCTGCGCGACGAAGATGCCCACGAAGGCCCAGACGAGGACGAGGTTGAAGGCCAGGTCGCGCCTGGTCACCAGGACCAGGGTGCCGATGGCCGTGGCCGCCGCCAGCATAAGAATCGTCCAGGTGGCGTCCGAGAGCCCCCAGCCGTCCCAGCCCAGACTGTAGAGCAAGGCGCTGGCGTTGGCGACCGTCGCCACGGTGATCCAGCCCAGATAGAGGCTGAAGGGCAGCCGCACCAGGAGCCTTTCCGCCCTGGGAACCTCCTCGCGCCCGCTGCCGAGGCGCAAGTAGATGAGGATGAGCAGAGCGAGCAAGGCCAGCATGACGGCGAGGCTCAGGGGCAGGCGGAGGGCGTGCCAGGCGAAGAGCCAGGCGATGTTCGCGGCACAGCTCAAGGCGAAGAGGTAGCCCACGCGCCTGAGCCGCAAGTTGGCGCGCTCCCTGGGCCTCGCCTGGTAGAGGGCGAAGCCGACGAGCCCTAAGTAGATGAGGCCCCAGATGCCAAAGACGTAGCCCGCCGGCACGAAGAGGATGGGAAAGCCGTCGGAGATCTCGCCGGTCGTGCGGCCGTAGAGCGGCAGCGCGTTGGCCAGCGCGTTCACGGCGATCACCGCCAGAACGGCAAGGACGTTGACGGCTTGCCGGACGAGGTCTCGAGCCGTACCCGGCATCTTATCCCTCCAGCGCCTTTATCAGGTTGGCCATCTCGATGGCCGCCACCGCCGCCTCGAAGCCCTTGTTGCCCGCTTTGGTGCCGGCGCGCTCCAGGGCCTGCTCGATGCTGTCCACGGTCAGGACGCCGAAGATGACCGGCACGCCGGTCTCCAGGGCGGCCGTGCTCACGCCGCTGATGACGGCGCTGCAGACGTAGTCGTAGTGGCTCGTCGCGCCGCGGATGACCGCGCCCAGGGTGATGACGGCGTGGTAGTCGCCGCTGGCGGCCAGCCTCTTGGCGACCACGGGAATCTCCACCGCGCCCGGCACCCAGACTACGGTGAGGCTGTCCTCGCTGCCGCCGTGGCGCCTGACGGCGTCGGCGGCGCCATCTAGGAGCCGCCGGGTGACAAGGTCATTGAAGCGGCTCGCCACCACCGCGAAGCTGAGACCGCCCGCGCTAAGCTGTCCTTCGATCACGTTCATACGATCACGTTCATACGATCACGTTCATAGCCATCCAGTCTACGCGCTACCGCGGCGCTTCGATCGCGACCGGCTCGCTGATTGTCCTCTCCCTCATCGCTCTCTCCTTCACCCGTCCTAGCGAGCGCGCATCAGGGCCTGAAGGTGTCCAAGACGATATCGTCCACCCGGCTCACGGCCGCGTAGCGCAGTTCGCCCTCGTCGCCGGGCTGGACGGTGAAGACGTTCCAGCCCTGGCGCAACTCGACGGTCGCGCCCCGGCCCGTCAGGGTGGCGTCCCGGTCGACGTAGAGCAGGACGTAGAAGCCGCCCGACTCGAGCGTGGCGATGCTGACGAAACCCGCGTCGGTGCCCGGCGTATAGGCGCCGCTGCCGTCGTTGTCGATGTAGACCTTGGTGACGGCGCGCGCGTAGTTGACCCCCTCGGGACTGACGCGGTATTCGCTCTGCAAGCCGGGCAGCGGCACGGCGCCGTCGCGCAGGGGCGCGAGCGGCTCCACCGCCGCCTGGGGCGCCGTCATGCTGAAGGTGCCCGCGACGAGGCCGGTGCTGGTCAGCTCGCCGAGGGTGTTGCCGTCCAAGTCGATGACGTGGACGCCGACCCGGCTGTTCTCGGGAATCTCGCCTTCCATCCTGACGAAGCCCTCGACCGTCACCGCCTGTTGCGCCGTGGCGCTCGCGGCCAGGAGCGAGAGCAGGGTAATCACGAAGATAACTGTCCTTTTCACCAGTCCTCCAAATCCGCTCAGCTTAACACGGCCGCGTGAGCCGCGCTTCCGCCCTCGTTCACAGGAGCTTCACAGCCCGTTCACGCAGGGACAACCATGCAATCTTCAATTCTCAACCCCGGTATCCCTCCGGGTGCCGCTGCTGCCAGCGCCAGGCCGAGGCGACGATGGCCCGGAGTTCGGGGTGCTCGGGCCGCCAGCCGAGATCGCGCGCGATCAGGCTCGAGTCCGCCACCAGGGCCGGCGGGTCGCCGGCGCGGCGGGGCTCCATGCGGGCAGGAATGTCGCGCCCGGTCACCTCGCGGCAGACCTCAAGAACCTCGCGCACCGAAAAGCCCTGGCCGTTGCCCAGGTTGTAGGCGCGCGCCTCGCCCTCGCCCAAGGCTTGGACGGCCAGGATGTGGGCCTGGGCCAGGTCCCAGACGTGGATGTAGTCGCGGACGCAGGTGCCGTCCTTGGTGTCGTAGTCGTCGCCGAAGACGGCGACCGCCTCGCGCTTGCCCTGCGCGACCTGGAGGACCAGGGGGATCAGGTGCGTCTCGGGCCGGTGGTCCTCGCCGCAGCTTTCGGTCGCCCCGGCGGCGTTGAAGTAGCGGAGCGTCACGTAGGCCAGGCCCTTGGTTTGGTGGAGCCAGGAGAGGACGCGCTCGATCATGTGCTTCGACTCGCCGTAGACGCTGCCGGGCTGCACCCGGGAGGTCTCGGGGATGGGCAGCCTGTCGGGCTGGCCGAAGAGGGCCGCGGTCGAGGAGAGGACGACCTTCCTGACGCCGTGCTCGAGCAAGGTTTCGAGCAGCCTCAAGCTGCCCACCGAATTGTTGTAGAAGTACTTGAAGGGGTCCTGCATCGACTCGCCGACCAGGGACGAGGCGGCGAAGTGCATGACCGCCTCGACCTCGTTCTCCTCCACGGCGTAGCCCACCATGTCGCGGTCGGTGATGTCGGCCAGGACGAAGCGCGCCTCAAGATGGACGGCGTCCCGGTGGCCGGTTGCGAGGTTGTCCAAAACGGTGACGCGGTGACCCCGGGCGATCAGCGCTTCTACGGTGACGCTGCCGATATAGCCCGCACCGCCGGTGACGAGGATGTTCATGGCCGCCAGTCTACCCGATTTCAGTGCCCTTCGGCCTGACGAGTTCGCGGGGGCGGTGTCAAGTTCCGGCAAATAGGCGAGAATAGACCCATGCCAAAAGAACCCACAGCGCAA
>JALZLY010000061.1 GCA_030858465.1 Deinococcota bacterium | reverse complement strand
TAGCGATGAAGGTTTAGGGATGCGCTTGGCAGCGGCACTCTTTGACCAGTTGGAAGCCTCTACGAATCTGTTGGTCAACCCTGGCGACTACACCCTCTTGAGCGGCAGGCTGCACCTCTTCCCGGAGATAGCAGGACTCGAGACGCTTGCTTTCGACCTCGAGTATGCTCTGCACTTCGGTGATGCATTCTTGCGCCATGCCCTCAACCTCAACACCGCTCTGGAAGAAGGGCCGCATAGCTTGTCGGTCGGCTACCGACAGGTTAAGGCCGGATATCATAATGCGGCGCATGGTAGTTCCAGGCTGGATGTACAGGGCGAGATCGGGCTGAGCGACGCGCCAACCGTGAGTGCTAGCGCGCGGCTTCGCCAGGAGGCGCGCTATGAGGCGGATGGCCCTTTTGCAAGCATGCCCGAGCGCTACAGCTTGCGTTTGGAAGGCGCGCTACGCGGAAGCTTTGAAGGTATCAGCACGTCGCTTGGCTACGATAACCTAAATGATGTCAGGAACGAGCAGGGCACCAGTCGGCAGCGCAACGTTCTGCGCTTTGGTGTGGGCCTGCCACTCACAGCTGAAGTAGACCTGCAGCAGTCGCTCGGATGGCAGCGGGAGCAGCGTTCGCAAGAGGAAGGTCCTCGCGACACCCTCCTGTATAATGCCGATCTAGGGTTTCTTGCACTCGAGGGCGACCTGAACGCTCAGCTCGAGCTGGGATACGACCTGCAAGCTGGGAATTTCAGCAGCCTCACACTTGGCGCAGGCTGGCTTGGTCTGGTCACGGATACGTTCACCTTGTATGTGAACGGCAGTCTCCATTTCGCTGAGAACCAAGAGTATGCTGAGCTCTCAGGGGGCGGCTTCTACCAATTGGAGGATGGCCAGGCACTGGATTTCGATGCTTTACTTTCCCTCCACCGTGAGCTCGAGCCTTTGCTGCAGGTGACTCTCGGATATAGCTTGCCTATCGAGGTGCCGCTGGGGCACCAATAGCAGCGAGGCTCAGCGTGACGACCCTAGCTGCTGGCGGTCACTAGAGATTCCAGAACTCGAGCCCGCCGTCATAACCCGGCAGGGCGCGCGCGGCAAAGGCCTCGAGACCGTCACGGTCGGGGGATTCCAGGTAGTAGCGAAAGTTGCCGAGATAGCGCTGGACCACGGCAGGGGAGAGGCCGAGGCGCTCGGCTTCGGGCTCGGCTACCTCGGCAAGATGGCCGAGCCCCGCCTCCCGCGCGGCGCGCAGCTTGGCGACCATGAACGCCGACGGAGGCTTGTCCCTGGGTGAGGCCCAGACGGCGAAGGTGAAGGGCAGACGGGTGCGCTCGTACCAGCTCTCGCCGAGGTCGGTCACCAGGGGCCGGCGCTCTCCCAGCGAGCGTCTGCTGACCGCCTCGCTCAGGGCCAGATCGCCGATAAGCAGGGCGGCGTCACAGCGCGCCATCATGCCGCCCAAGTCCGGCGCCATGGGCACGAGTTCGGCCCTGATGCCGTCCTCTTCCAGGAGCAGCTTGAGAAGCTGAACGCTGGTGGCCGAGTCGGTGGTCACCGCGACGCGCTTGCCGTCCAGCCTCTCCCAGGGCTCCCAGCTGAAGAGCATGACGCTGTAGACCGGCCCCAGGCTGCTGATCGAAAAGTCGGGCAAGGCCTTAAGCTCGCGGCGGTGCTTCAGGAATTCAACGCTCGACATGAGCGTCAGGTCGATCTCCCCGACTAAGAGCTTGCGGTTGAGCTCGCTGGGCACGCCGCGCACGAACTCGGCGCCCGCCCAAGGACTGAGCCCCCAGTGGAGCGGCGCCACGTTGGTGTAGGAGACGATGCCGAGGCGCTCGGCAGCAAGCGAAGGTTGAGCATCAACCAGCGAAGAACCGAAGCTTGACCTTTCAACCTTCACCTTCGACTTAACCATAGACCTCGAGCTCGTTGTAGAGCGCGTCGCGCCTCACCGGGACGCGCCCCGCCGCCCTGATGAGCGTGACCAGTTCCTCTTCGGTCATGCCCTGCTCGGTGACGGCGCCCGAGGCGTGGGCGATGCGCTCGTCCTTGATGGTGCCGTCGATGTCGCTGACGCCGCAAGACAGCGAGACCTGGGTCATCGCCGGGGTGATCATCACCCAGTAGCCCTTGACGTGGTCGAAGTTGTCGAGCATGATGCGCGCCACCGCCAGGTTGCGCAGGTCGTCTAAGCCGGTGGTGAACTCGCTCTTGTTGAGCGCTTTCGCGAGCGGGTTGTTGTCGGGCTGAAAGGCCAGCGGGATGAAGGAGAAAAAGCCGCCCGTCTCGTCTTGCAGCTCGCGCAGGCGCAGCATGTGGTCCATGCGGTCCTCCAGGCTTTCCACGTGGCCGTAGAGCATGGTGGCGTTGCTGCGGACGCCCAGCTCGTGGGCGCTGCGGTGGACCCCCAGCCAGCCCTCGGCGGTCACCTTGTTGCGGGCGATCTTGCGCCGCACCCTCTCGGCGAAGATCTCCGCGCCGCCGCCGGGCATGGCCACCAGGCCGGCGTCTTTTAGTTCCGCGAGGATCTCCCGGTAGGGCTTCTTGGTCAGTTTGTGGAAGTGGTGGATCTCGGCGGCGGTCCAGGCTTTGACCTGCACGCCCGGATACCTGTCGGTGAGCCCGCGCACCAGGTCCAGGTAGTACTGCCAGTCGCGTCGGGGGTGGTGGCCCGAGGCGATGTGGATTTCCGTGAGATCGGGGTGGTAGTGCCTGTCGACGAAGGCCCAGACCTCGTCCAAGTCGTAATCCCAGACGCCCTCCTCGCCGAATCTGCGCTGGAAGCCGCAGAAGGTGCAGCCCACGTAGCAGACGTTCGTCTGCGACAGCCTCAGCGAGTGGACGAAGTAGGCCTTGGCGCCGACCTTGCGCCGCCGCACCCGGTCGGCCAAGCGGGCGACGGTGGGCAGGTCGTGGCTGCGGAAGAGCCGCATGCCCTCGTCGAAAGAGAGGCGCTCGCCCGCCAGCACCTTGTCGGTGATGGGCCGGAGTGCCCTGTCGGTGACCTGAAAGTCTTGATCCGGGCTATCTTGCTCCCGGCACGGGGCGATGCTCATAAGGCAATTATAGCAGCGCCCCTCGGCCGAGACTGAAAGGCACATTGCACGTTATTTCACATAGGCCTCCGGGTGGCGGGGGCGGTACGGCTTTGAATCCGTTAAGCTGGGGCATGCCTTCTCCCGATGTGCCTGCTCTCGACGTGATCGCGCTGGGCGAGTTGCTGATCGACTTCGTGCCGACCAGAGGCGGCGTGACCCTGGCCCAGGCCGACACCTTCGTCAAGGCGCCGGGCGGCGCGCCCGCCAACGTGGCGGTGGGCCTCGCGCGCCTGGGTCTGAAGAGCGGCT
This sequence comes from Deinococcota bacterium, assembly GCA_030858465.1. Classification (NCBI taxonomy): domain Bacteria; kingdom Thermotogati; phylum Deinococcota; species Deinococcota bacterium. The sequence goes on along the minus strand of JALZLY010000061.1, from coordinate 1,598 downwards.
TCATGGGCAAGGTCGGCGACGAGGCCTTTGGGCACTGGTTGGCCGAGGTGCTGGAGGGCGAAGGTGTGGACCTGGGCGGCCTCCGCTTCGACCCTGAGGCGCGCACCGCCCTGGCCTTCGTCTCGCTCACCGCGAGCGGCGAGCGGGACTTCATGTTCTACCGGCAGCCGAGCGCCGACATGCGCCACCACCCCGACGAGATCGACCCCGGCTACCTCGCCGCGGCAAAGGTCTTGCACGTCGGCAGCATCTCGCTCATCGCCGAGCCCGCCCGCGGCGCCACCCTAAAGGCCATCGACCTCGCCCGCGCCCAAGGGCTCGAGGTCTCCTACGACCCCAACCTGCGCATGGCGCTGTGGCCGGACGAAGAGGCCGCGAGGGAGGGCATCTTGAGCATCTGGGAGCGCGCTAGCGTCATCAAGATCAGCGACGCCGAGTTGGGCTTTCTGAGCGGCGAGACCAGCCTGGCGGCGGCGCGCTCGCTTCTGCACGGCGGCCTTGCGCTCCTGGTGGTGACGCGCGGCGAGGACGGGGTGAGCTACCTGACGCCGCGGTCCGAGGGCGAGGTAGCGAGCGTGAGGGTGGAGGCGGTCGATACCACGGGCGCGGGCGACGCCTTTATGGCGGGGCTGCTAGCGGGCTTGCTCGAGGATAAGGACGCCCTCCAGAACACCGAGCGCCTCGAGGCGGTCTTGCGCCGCGCCAACGCCTGCGGCGCGCTGGCCACCACCAAGCGCGGCGCCATTCCGGCCTTGCCAAGGCGCGAAGAACTCGAGCGCTTCCTGGCGTCTCGAGCGTGAGCCGGGTTGTAAACTTGGGCCGGACGGTGAAGGGGCAAAAAAAGCGCGCTCTTCAGGCGCTGATAAACCCCATGCTACACCCATATGCAGCATCTGTCAAGACTATCCAGCCTACGGCCGGGCGCCCGCGCTATAGCGCCCAAAATCGCGCCCAAACCTTCGGCGAAAGCCTGGTGTTTGCAGCCTCGCGGTCCTCTCCGGCGCGGTCTGAGAAAGCCTGTGGTCGATGAGCCTGCTCGAGCTGCCGCAGCTCCACCCGGCAGCTCCACCGGCAGCCTGAGAGACTCGCGGAACCGGTCGCCGCTCCTAGTGGCTTCCCTGGCCCAGCTCACCACAGGCCGCGCCCAGCTCACCCACGCCCAGCTCACCCTCGGCGCGGTAGACGCGGACGTGAAAGTCGCCCTGCACCAGGCCCCCGTGGTGAAGGGGCGTGTGGGTGGCGCCGAGGCCGCTCTCGCCTTGGACGCTTGCCAGCGGCAGGAGCACGGCGCCACCGCTGCCGCAGCCCCCGACTCCCAAGTGCGCAAGATAACCCTCTCCGGCCGCGCTGTCCTCCATGAAGACCGCGATGGTGGTACCGGCCGCGCCGTAGTCGGTGAGCAGCGCCACGCCGCGCCGCTCGCCCTGTGCCGTCAGGGCGAAGCGCGGCCGCCTCAAGGTGGCGTAGGCCTCTCTCGCCACGGTTCTCGCCACGGTGTCCGGCTCCACAGTGTCCGGCGCCACGGTGTCCGGCGCGGCGGTGGGAGCGTCAGGCAGCCCGGGAGCCGTGGGCGGGCGTGCCGGCCCGGCCCTCAGGAC
>JALZLY010000060.1 GCA_030858465.1 Deinococcota bacterium | reverse complement strand
CACCACCAGCGTGGCCGCGGCCACGCTAGCCGGTCGCCTGAGGACGCGGGCCTGGCTTCTCGTCGCCGCCATGCTGGCCAGTCTGGCCGCGGCCCTGGGCCTCCTGGTCTTCAACCTGCTGAGCGGCGACTTGGACCTCCTCTGGAACCTTCAGGGGCTGGCCTGGGTCTTGGGCGGCGGCCTGGTCGCGGGCCTGTTGGCGCTCGGCCTGCTGCCGCTCGCGGAGACCAACAGCATCGGCTTTTTGACCGAGTTTCGCCTCCTCGAGCTCTCGAACCCCGCCCATCCGCTCCTGCAAAAGCTCATGCTCGAGGCGCCCGGCAGCTACCAGCACAGCCTGATCATCGCCAACTTAGTCGATCAGGCGGTCAAGAACATCGGCGGCAACGCCCTCCTGGCCCGGGTCGGCGCGCTCTACCACGACGTCGGCAAGACGCGGCGGCCACAGTTTTTCGTCGAGAACCAGTTCGCGGGCGAAAACCCGCACGACCGGCTGAGCCCGCACCTCAGCTTTCTTATCATCACCAGCCACGTCCGCGACGGCCTCGAGCTCTTGCGCCAGTTCAAACTGCCCAGGGCGCTCGAGCCCTTCGTCTTAGAGCACCACGGCACCACGGTCCTGAGCTACTTCTACAAGCGGGCCCTGGAGGACTCCTCGCGCCTCGACGAGCTCAACTTCCGCTACGCCGGGCCGCGTCCCCGGACCAAGGAGACCGCCGTCCTGATGCTCGCCGACGCCGTCGAGTCCGCCTCGCGCAGCCTCTCGGAGCCCAGCCAGGGCTCGATCCGCGCGCTCATCGACCGGCTCATCGAGCAGCGGCTCCACGACGACCAGCTCGCCGACAGCCCCCTCAACTTCCGCGACCTCGAGGTGATCGCGGGCACCTTCGAGCGGATGCTCACGGCCATCTTGCACCGCCGCATAAGCTATCCCAGCCCCGAGGAGATCAAAGGACTCAAACATGATAGAAGTTCTCGACGAGACCCGGCGGTACCCGCGTCCTGAGGCGCTGGCCGCGGCCCTGGAGCGGCTCATGGCCGCGCTGGGGGCGCAGGGTGAGCTCACTCTGGTGCTCGTGGACGACGCCGGCATCCGCCGGCTCAACCTGGCCCACCGCAGCGTAGACGAGCCCACCGACGTGCTCTCCTATCCCCTGCGCGAGCCGGACGACGTGGGCATGCCCGAGACCGGCTTTCTGGGCGATATCTTTGTTTCCCTGGACACGGCCGCGCGGCAGGCCCCCCAGCACGGCCACGATCTGGAGGGCGAGGTCAAGGTCTTGGCGGCCCACGGCCTCATGCACCTCTTGGGCCATGATCACGAAACGGAGGCGGCGTGGCGCGACTTCGAGAACGCCCAAAGGCTCGTCCTCGAGCCGAACCCCTAGACAAGCTTGCTCCGGACTCGCCCCTGGCCGCCTTCCGCCACGCCGGCGCCGGCCTCGCCTGGGCCTGGGCCCAGGAGCGCAACTTCCGCATCGAGTTCGCCATCGGGCTGGCCGCTCTGGCGCTCAGCCTGGTGCTCGGGGTCAACCCCGCGCCCGTCCTCTTGGCGGCCGTGCTGGTCCTGGGCCTCGAGCTGATCAACAGCGCCGTCGAGGCGACCATCGACCTGGTGACGCCTGACTTTCACCCGCTCGCCAAGATCGCCAAGGACCTGACCGCCGCCGCCGTGATGCTCGCCGCGATGGGGGCGCTCCTCGTCGGCCTGCTGGTCCTGGGACCGCCGCTGTGGCAGGCGCTGTTCGGGATTATCCAATGAACGATCCGCCCAGCGACCTGTTGGCGGCGGCCCAGGCCGCCTGGCACAACGCCTACGCCCCCTACTCGCGGTTTAGGGTGGGCGCGGCGCTGCGCGCCGAGAGCGGCCGGGTCTTTTTCGGCGCCAACGTCGAAAACGGCTCCTACGGGCTGTCGCGCTGCGCCGAGCAGTCGGCGGTGTTGGCGATGGCCTCGGCGGGCGAGCGCCTGTTCAGCGAGGTCGTCGTCTACACCGCCTCCGGCCCGCCCGCCTCCCCCTGCGGCGCCTGCAGGCAGATCATGCTCGAGTTCGCGCCCTCGGCGCGGGTGTGGCTGGTCAACCAGGAGGGGGAGGTGAAGGCCGTGAGCGTCGCCGAGTTGCTGCCGGGGGCCTTCAGGCTGCCTTAGCCCTAGCCTCCCTAGCCTCCCTAGCCTCCCTAGCCTCCCTAGCCTAAGGCTCGCGCTCGGCTCTAAAGCGGCCTAGCGCCGACAGGTGCGCCCGCTGAGCCTCCGCTTGCGGGCCGGTCTCGTGAAAGGCCAACAGATAGGCCGGACACTCCCGCCAGCTGGCCTCGAGCGCCAGCAGTTCCACCGTGACCAGCTCGACCCAGCGCCTGACGAACACGAACTTCATGCTCTCGCCCCTCAGCGCGGGCACGCCGAAGGGCTGTCCCAGCAGCCCCGTGCTCTCGCGGTCCATCAGCCTTTCGGCGGCCGCGTTGATGAACAGCACCTCCCCCTCCCGGTCGACCACCATCACCCCCGCCGTGCTCTTCTCGAAGACCGCCAGCAGGCCGGCCGCGCAAGCCTCGAGGCCCGCCGGCTGCTCCCTTATGAGCGCCAGGAGATGGGGATCGGCTTGGCTCACGGCGTCTCGGTCACTCGTCCTTCTCGTCTAAGCCCCCGGGCGCGGCGGCGGCGACGCCCTGACTCCGGGGATTGCCGGCCAGGAGGCCCGCCACGTCGCGCACCGGCTCGCCGAGCTGCATGCCGCTCTCGTCGATGCTGTACTCGCGGATGTCCTTGTCGTGCGCCGAGCCGCGCATCTTGAGGACCGCCAGACAGCGGCGTATCTCGCCGCGCACCTCGAAGTAGCGCAGCAACAAGGTGGTGTCGGCGACGGTGGAAACCTCCGCCTCGGTGACCGAGGTGCCGCCGGAGAGCCCCGGCGTGGTCGAGGTGTACATGGTGGTGATCTCGCGCCCCTTGATGAACGACGACAGGCTGACCACGAACTCGCGAAAGCCGTGAACGTCGGACACGCGCTCCAGCGCCGAGAGGCTGTCCACGGCGACGCGGTCGGGCCTGAACTCATCGATCAGGCGCTGCATGGTGATGAGGTGGTCCTCGAGCGTCGCCGCCTCCGGATAGTCGTTGACGATCTTGAGGCGCCCCTCCGCCTCCAGGCCCTTCAAGTCTTGGCCCCAGGCCGCGGCATTGCGCAGCAGCTGCTCGTAGCCCTCGCCAAAGGCGAAGATCAGACAGCGCTCGCCCTGGCTGATGGCCGCCGCCAGAAAGCTGGTAACCGTCAGGGTCTTGCCGGTGCCGGTCGCGCCGGAAACCAGGATGATGGAGCCGCGCAAAAAGCCGCCGCCGGTCATGACGTCGAGTTCCTCGACGCCCGAGGACAGGCGCACGTCGCTCAGGACCTGCTCCAGCTGACCGCCCAAGAGCGGGATCACGTTGATCCCGCTGCCGGACACCACCGAAAAGGGCAACTCCCCCCTGCGATGGTCGGCACCGCGGAACTTGAGGATCTCGACCGTGCGCCGGCGCCTTTCGCTTCTGAGGGTGTTGCGCAACAAGATGACGCTGTCGACCGCGAACTCCTCGACGCCGAAGCGCGAGAGGTTGTAGGTGTCCTGATCCATCTGCACGGTGAACAGCGCGGTGACGTCGAGAGCCCTGAGCGCCAGCATGATGCGGTAGAGCTCGCTGCGCACCACCGCCCTGTCCGAGAGCTGCATGAAGAGAGCGGTGAGCGGGTCGATGGCGACGCGCACCGCCTTGACCCGCTTCACCGCGTGCTCGATGCGGGTCAGGAGCGCGCTCAGGTCGTAGGCGCCGGCCTCGACGCTGAGGCCGTGGTGCGCCGAGGCGTCGACGAAGGCCCAGAGGTTGTCCTTCTCCCAGGCCGGAATGTCCCAGCCGAAGGAGGCGGTGTGGCGGCGGATATCCTCGGGCGTCTCCTCCAGGTTGACGAAGACGCCCGCCTCGCCCCTCCTGGCGCCCTCGGCCAAAAACTGGCTGGCGAAGACCGTCTTGGCGCTGCCCGTGGTGCCCGCGACCAATGTGCTCCGGCCCTTGGCAAGACCGCCGTGGCTGATGTTGTCAAAGCCGGGAATGCCGGTCGGGAGCTTTTCGACGTTCATCCCGCCCTTCCCGCGCCGAGTCCAATCCCAGGCCGGCGCAGTCCGGCGGAGCGGGCGGACCATAGCTGTGGCTTCATTCCCCTCCCCCTTCTCCCTCTTCATAACCCGTGTCGCTATGGGCGTCGCTGCTACCGGCGTCGCTGCTGCCGGGGTTCCTGGTGCCGGGGTTCCTCCGGCGCGGCAGCTCGAGGGCGCGCAGCACCCGGTCGCCCAGCGACAGGTCGCCGATGATGCGCACGACCGGCGGGGGCAGCAGTTTGATCAGCGTCGGCGTGCCCAGGATCTTGAACTCCTCGGCCAGCTGAGGCTGCTCGAGCACGTCGATCACCGCGACGTCGCAGTCTCCCCCCAGTGCCTCGTCGCAGAGGCGGCGGAGGTTGGCGACCGTGCGCTCCGACCTGGCGCCGTCGCCGGCCACGAAGAGCTTGAACTGAAAGTTAGCCACGCCTCACCGACCCATACCCTTTATTCTTATTCTCCGTACCCTGATTCCTAGTCGTTCATCTGCCCTTACTCCGTTACTCCTACTCTGTTCTCGAGTGTCGAGACCACGACTATACCGCACGAATATCCCTTTGACCAACCTTTGACCAATGGCGGCGGCTTGGCGATAGACCTTCCTCCTCTGTCCTCCGCTATGATCGCCACCGTGACCGCTACCGTGGCCTCCACCGTGGCCGCCACCGTGACCTCTACCGTGGAGGTCATGGCGAGCCGGTCACCGATCCTGACCTCGCCAGCGTCTCTGCCAGCGTCTCTGCCAGCGTCTCTGCCGTAATCCCGAGCTCCTGCTGTCTCAAAACCCTTCGGAAGACGGTGCCTCTTAGGCTTCTCACTCGGCTCGGGTATACTCCCTGGGATGAAAAATGCCCTCCTCAGCCTCCTTTTGACCCTACTGTTGGCTCTCCTGGTTTCCCTCGCCGCGGCGCAACAGCCGGCAAGCGCGCAACAGCAGGTCACGCGCGTCGTCGCCCTACCGTTCAGCACCAGCGAGACCACCGCGCCCTACGGCGCCGGCATGGCCGCCGCCTTGCAGCGCGGCCTCAACACCATCGACAACGTCTACGTGCCGCCCGTGGGCGACGCGCTGGCCGTGGCCGAGCGCTTGCAGGGCGCCGACCGCTTGAGCCCTGAAGCTCTGGCCGAGGCCTTTGACGCGGCGGTGGTGGTGAGCGGCCAGGTCGAGGCGAGCGGCAACCAGGCGCAGATCCTCATCGGCCTCTCGGGGCCGCGCTTTCCCGAGGCCCGCGACCTGACCGTCAGCGGTCCGCTCGAGGACGCTCCAGAGCTCGCCGCGCGCGTCGTGAACGAGGTCGTCCGCGCCCTTGGCCTGGCCCTGAGCGGCGAGGACCGCGCCGAACTCGACAGCGTCTTGGCGCAGACGCCGGAGTTCTCCAGTCTCTTGGCGGTGGCCGAGTCGGCCCTGCGCACTCAGGCGCCCAACCGGGCGCAGCTCGAGGTGGCCGCGCAGCTGAGCCCGGACTCGAGCTGGGTCCTGGCCGAACGGGCGCGGGCGCTGGCCTTGGCGGGCGATCTCGAGGGGGCGCTGGTGCTGGCGGCCCAGGCGACCGAGCGCGCCCCCGCCGACGCCGAGGCCTGGGTCACGCGCGGCATCGTCACGCTCGCCGCGGGCGACCGCGAGGCCGCCCTC
>JALZLY010000059.1 GCA_030858465.1 Deinococcota bacterium | reverse complement strand
TCTCGACGACGCGGCCTCTGGGCACGCCGCCGACGCCGAGGGCCAAATCCACCGACATCGAGCCGGTGGAGATGACGCCCTGGTCGAGGATGCCGCTGTCGGTGCCCAAGCGCATGATGGCGCCCTTACCGAACTGCTTTTCGATCTTCAGGAGGGTGCTGTCCAGCGACTTCTGCCGTTCTGCGCTTAGGGTCATGGCTGCTCCTTAGGGCTCGAGCCTCACGACCAGCCGTGGACTCCATAGCCTCTATAGGATACCTTAAATATTGAGGTAATGTAAAGCATTGAGGTGATGTAGTGCAGCCTCTGCTGGGCGCCTTCCGTCGGGGTCGAGCCGGAAGCCCTTGCCGTAGAGCGACCCGTTCGAGCTTGGACGAACGCCGAGCCCTCCGGTCAGGGTCCTAGCCCGCCCGCGTTTTGCAGCACCACCTCGAGCCCGGAGGTGTCGCACAATGCTCATCATCCGCGCTCGCCTCGGACCGTGTGACAAGTGACGAGAAGGAGGAGAGGGTGCTCGATGCCAAGAACGTTCTAGCCCGTCTGCCCAGGCACTGGCTCGAAAAGCTCGAGCCGGAGCTGTCGTCCGTGGCCGGAAGGCTGCCCGGGAGATAAGGCTCGAGCTCGCTGCCGCCTTTGCCGAGCGAGCCGTCGCTCGGCCCAAGAGAGCAGGCCGGACGCTAACGCTTGCGTCCGGCCTGCTCTTGGGCCAAGCCTTCAGTCGGCCGGCTGGGCGTCGAACATCCACAGCATCTCGTCGGGCCTGGGCGACCAGTCGACGTTTACGTTGACACCGGCCAGGTTCTCGAGCTGGAAAAGGAAGATCATGGGGCGCTCCTCGGCCACGATGTAGAAGGCCTCGCGCAAGAGCTCGGCGCGGCGCTCGCCGTCCAATTCGGTCTCGGCCTCGTAGAAGAGGCGCTCGAAGTCCTCGTTGCACCAGTTCGTCCGCTCGGCGTAGGAGCCGTCGCAGGTGAGGGCGGCCAGGGCCAGGGAGCCGTCGAACATCGAGTTGCCGAGGCCGATCAGACCCAGGTTCTCCACCTGGTTGACGTCCCAGATGCGGCTCAGATAGGCGCTCCACTCGAGCGTCTCCAGCTGCACGTTGACGCCGACTTGCTCGAGCATGACCCCGACCAGCTCGACGATCTCGGCGTCGAGCGGGTAGCGCCCGGCCGGCCCCTGCAGGCTGACGGTCAGCTCGCCGGGACCGTAGCCGGCCTCTTCCAGGAGGCGCACGGCCTCTTCGGGGTCGTAGAGGTAGCTGTCGTAGAGTTCCATCGGCACCGCCGAGATGCCGGGGGTGACGCGGCCGCGCACCGGCGTGCCGAGACCGCCCATCAGCGCGTCGATGAGCAATTGGTTATCGATGGCGTAGTCGATGGCCTCGCGCACCCTGGCGTCGCCGGTCACCCCGCCCTCGTCGGTGTTGACGACGAAGAGCATGACCCGCGCGGTCGGCCAGGGGGCGACGCGGGCGACGTCACCGGCCTCGACCCGCGCGGCGTCCTGAGTGGGGATGTTGGTGGCGATGTGCACGCCGCCGGTCAGGAGCTCGCTCACCCGCGTCGAGGCCTCGGGGATGGTGCGGTGGACCAGCCGGTCCCAGGCGGGGCGGCCGCGCCAGTGCTCATCGAAGGCCTCCATGACCACCCGGTCGTCGCGGCGCCACTCGACAAACCTGAACGGCCCGGTGCCGATGGGATCTACCGCGAAGCCGTCCCAGCCGACCGCCTCGACGTGGTGCTTGGGCAGGATGCTCGAGCCCAGGCGGCTCAGGCGGTTGAGCAAGATGGGATCGGGCGCCTCGGTGTGAATGAGGATCTCGTGATCGTTCACGACCTCGACCTCGCGAATCTGGCGGTAGTTGCCGTACTCGAGCAGGCTCTCGTCGCGGGCGACGCGCTCCAAGGTGAACTTGACGTCCGCGGCGGTGAAGGGCTCACCGTCGTGCCAGAGGACGCCTTCGCGCAAGGTGAAACGCCAGGCGGTCTCCCCCTCCGGCGCCCACCCGGTCGCCAGCGCCGGTTGCCACTCGCCCTCGGCGTCGCGCCACAGCAGGTAGTCGAAAAGGTTGGTGTGGACGGCCTCGACCGCGGTGTTGTTGTGATCGTGAACGTCGAAGCCGGGGATGTCGATGCCCTGGGCGATGACCAGCTCGCGGACCTGCTGGGCGCCGGCCGCGCCGAAGAGGCCAAGCAGGAGCAGGGCCACGAAGAGAGACGACAGGCTTGCTTTCGGCATATGGAGACCTCCTGAAGTATCGTGCTGAAGTATCGTGCTGAAGTGTCGTGACGAGAGCTGAACGCCGGGTGAGCGCGTGGCGCAAGCGTGTGGAAACGGTGCTACCCCGCAAAGACAGCCTCACCGAGCTGCCAAACGACCAGACGCTTGTGGAAAGAGTCTAACCGCCGCCCTCCAGGAACGTCAAGGTGACCCGCCAAGGGTCCGCCCGCCTTCGGTCAAGGGACGCTTCAAGCAGTCCTCGATCTCAGCCAGGAAGAAACCCGGCAGGCGCTCGGGTGAGGGTGAGCTGGCGATCGTCTTTTAGAGCCGCTTGACGTACTCGAGCCAGGCGGGCCGGACGCCGAAACCGAGCTTCTTGTTGATGACCAGCATGCTCCGGTTGCTCTCGGCGACCCAGGTATGGATGGCCGTGTAGTTGTGGATCTTGGCGTACTCGATGGCGCGCAGTTTGAGCGCCAGGGCGACGCCCTGGCGGCGCGCGTCACCCCTCACTCCGGTGAGGTCGGTGTTCAGCTGCCGGTCGCGGGCACCCGCTAGCAACGCGGTCATGCCCACGTAATCGTTCTTGCGCACCGCCACCAGGAGGCCGCCCAGGAGGATGTTGGGGTGATTCAAGATGTTCTCCTCGAACCACTCAAAGGAGACGGGGGTGACGGGCTCGGCAAAGGGCACCTGCTGGTCGAGCTCGTTGCGCAGGCGCCACAGCTTGCGGTCGCGCTCCGGGTCGCTCTCCAGTTCGGCATACGACTTGATGACGATGCCCCCCCGCGTCACCCGCTCGAGCGCGTCCTGGTAGCCCGCTGAGTTGAAGCTCGCCACCACCAGGCGCTGCTCGATGTGCTTCATCACCTGCTCGAAGCCGCGGGCGCTGTAAAAGGCGCGCTCGAGCGCGTAGTCCTCGCGGATATTGGTGAGGAGCGAGAGAGGTTGATAAGGCGCCAAGGCCGTCATGAGCTTGTCGAAGAGCAGCCCTTCGATCTCGCCCCCCTCGAAGTCCGGGTGGACGTTGATCTTGAGCCAGAACTTGCGCGGGTGGTACATGTCGGCGTCCTGGCCGTAGGCGGCCTCGCCGATAACCCTGCCGCCACCGTCGCCGCCACCGTCGCCGCCACCGTCGCCGTCCAGGACTGCCAGCCAGCGAGCGAACCGGCACACCTTGCCCCGGCTCTCGTCTTCGTAGCTGAGGTCCTCGGCGCTGACGGGGTTGTCGGGGTAGACGAGCGTCAGGAGCTCGGCCAGGGCGGGATAGTCGTCCTCGCTAAAGGACCGGAGGATGGGGTCATGGCACCTTCTCATTAGGGCTCATTATAAGGGCCCAGTAGGGCTCAGTATAAGGGCTCAGTATATCAGTATAAGGGCGCCTCGCGGCGTACTGGTGGTGGCCTATCGTCTGGCACGGTTCCTACTGGTTCCTATTGTCTGGCATGGTCTCTCAGGGCGGGCTTGGCGCTTCCGACACCGCCAGCGTCTCCGGCGGCCCCAGCACGCGCAAGCCCCGGCGTTCGGCGGCCAGCAGAAGTTCAACGACGCGCCCGTAGTCGGCGACGCCCGCGCTCACGCCCTGGGCGCGCAGGTAGCTGTCGTAGAGCGCGCCCTGCAGGCGCTGCAGGCCGGCGTTGCGGTAGCGGAGCCGCACGGCGCGGGCGGCCTCGAGGTCGCGCCGCGCCGCCTCGGGCAGCCCCTCCACCAGGTCACCGCGCAGGTCGGCGGGCAGCCGCCTGGCAAAGCCCTCGAACAGGCTCAGGGCCACGCTGTAGCGGGCATAGGGGTCGCCGGCGCGCAAACCGGCCACCGCCGCGATGAAGTCGGTGTCGGCCTCGCCGCCGTAGCCGGCCAGGTGGCTGAGCTCGTGGGCGGCCACCGCCAAGAACTTGTACTCGGGCAGGCCGCCGTCGACGTGGGCCTCGAGGAAAAAAGGGGAGACGACGCCCGCGGTGTTGTTCAAGAGCAGGAGCCCCGCCGGGGTGGTCTTGACCCGGCTGGGCAGCGTCACCTGACGGCCCTCCCAGTCGAGGACGAGGCTGCGGATGGCGGCGCGCAAGGAGGCCAGCGCCCGCGCCCGGTCGCGCGTCCCTTCGGGCGGCGCGGTCTCCCAGATGATGGCGGCGAGGCCGCCGGCAAAATGCGCCACCTCTTCGATGTTCGGCGCTTCGAGCTCGAGCCCCAGCCGCGCCTCGAGCGGCGGGCGCCCGTAGTTGAGGCCCCAGAGAACGAGAAAGAGCACGTAGAGGCCCAGCAGCCCGCCCAGGAGGTGCTTGGACCAGCGCAGCAGCCACTCCCTGGCACTCTTGCGCCGCCGCCAGCCGCGCAGCATGAGGAGCGCCAGCAGAGCGGGCGCCAGGGTGAGCGCCAGGCCGCTCAAGGACAGCGGGACGAGGTCGCTGAGCGGCACCAGCAAGGCGGCCAGCGCGCGGTAGAGGCCGCGGCTGTAGTAGTGGTCCACCCAGGCGGAAGGGACCGGCAGGAGCGTCCAGAGGGCAACAAAGAGGCCCGCCGCGGCGGTGAGCGCGGGCAGGACGAAGCTGCGGGCTGGGGGCACGGTTCATGCTACCGTTCCCCGGGCGGCAGCGGGTGATGCTTGTCTTAAGGCCTCTTCATGAGGCCGGGGTCATGCAGGCCGTTGTCATGAGGCCGGGGTCATAGGGCCGGGGTCATGCGCCGCGTCTCCTAGGGCGCCTGCGCCTCGAGGCGCGCTCCGAGGGCCGGACGAAGCCCTCGCGGCGCTCGAAGTCGTCACGGCTCTGGAGCCACCAACCGCCACCGGCGTCGAGAAAGCCCGCCTCCCGCAGGTCCAGTTCGCTCTGCACCTGCAGGACGTGAACGCCCAAACTCTCGAAGGCCAGCCGCGCCGCCGCGCGCAGGGCTGGTTGCAGCGCCCAGAGGAGCGTACAGCGGTCCTCCTCCGCCCCCAGCGCCAGGTGACCGGTACCCGTTTCGTACCCCAAGAGCCGCAGGCGCAGCCCGGCATTGGAGAGGAGCAGGGCGCGGCCCGCCTCTTCCTCCTCGAGCCAGACCCGCACCGGCCCCTCGCGGCGCTCGAGGCGCGGTGCGGGTGGAGGCAGGGGCGCGTCATAGAGGAGCGAGAGCTCGTCTAAGAGCTCCCGCCGGCGCGCCCGCAGGCGCCTCAGGTCGCGCTCGCCCAGGCGCAGGGGGTCCATGAGCGCCTCCTCGAGCCTGATCAGCTCGGTCTCGAGGCGCTCGAGCCTGGCCTCGCAGTCCATCAGCCCGAGGCACCGGCCCTCCTCCAGGCTGAGCGACAGCTCCCAAAAGAGCGCGCGCCCCTCGCGGTAGCGGCCGAGCCCCTGGGCCCTAAGCGCCATCTAGCCCAGCGCGAAGCTGCGGATGAGCCTGCCGACCTCGTCGCCCTCCTGGCAGACGAGGGCGAGGTTGTCGAGCTCAAGCGTCCAGTCGAAGGGTTCCGAAATGAGCCCTTCGGCGGCCCGTACTATCTGGGCCGCGCTGACGGGGCCGTGCGCCAGGGTGATGTGCGGGACCCAGCGGTCGGGATGGTAGTGCGCCGACACCCCCTGGCCGTGCGGAGCGAGGGCTTGCCAGAGGCGCGCGTGGCGCTCGAGCAAGGCCCGGTCCTTGATGACCGGCAGGTAGAGGACGGGGGCGGGCCCGCTGAAGATGCCCAGGCCGACGGTGCGCACGGTAGTGGGCTCGAGCTCGGCGCCAAGAGCTTCCAAGGCGGGCAGGAGCGCCTCCTCGTCATAGCCTTGGGCGAGCTGCCAGGAGAGGTGGGGCAGCGGCGTGAGGCGGATCTGGCTGAGGTCGCAGCAGCCCTCGAGCCGGTCCCACAGCCTCTCGACCTCGCGGTAGTAGCGCCTCTCCAAGACCGAAACGAGCGCGTGCATGCTCTAGTCTACGCCGCCTTTCGCTACCTTGCCGGATCAGCCTTGCGAGGGCGCCTTACCGGCCCCGGCTGCCCGGCCCGATTCCTTCTTGCTCATGCTCCTATCCTAACGCCGGGCCGGGCTGTGGACCGTGTTCTCTGGCCATCTTCCGCGCGCCCTAGTAATACCAAGTGCCTTACGAAGTACCATAAACCGAGGACGTTTAAGTGTACGCGCTCACGCGCGCTTTTCAAACGCAAAAGCGGCGTTTGAAAAGGCACTTGATATAGAATGGCTCATGAACAAGCTCGAGCAGCTCCTGGAGAACAACCGCCGCTGGGCGGCGCGCAGGCTGGCCGAGGACCCGGCCTTTTTCGCGCGCCTCTCGGCCCAGCAGCGCCCCAAGTACCTGTGGATCGGCTGCGCCGACAGCCGCGTGCCCGCCAACGAGATCATCGGCCTGTTGCCCGGTGAGGTCTTCGTCCACCGCAACGTCGCCAACGTTGTCGTCCACACCGACTTAAACTGCCTCTCGGTCTTGCAGTACGCGGTCGAGGTCTTGCGCGTAAGCGACGTCATCGTCTGCGGGCACTACGGCTGCGGTGGCGTGCAGGCGGCGCTCGACGCACGCCAGTACGGGCTCATCGACAACTGGCTGCGCAACGTCCGCGACGTGTCGTGGCGCTACCAGGCCGAGCTCGAGGCTGCGGGCGACGGCCGGCTCGACCTGCTCTGCGAGCTCAACGTCGGCCAGCAGGTCGCCAACGTCTGCCACACGACCATCGTGCAAAACGCCTGGGCGCGGAGCCAGGACCTCACCGTTCACGGCTGGATCTACCGCTTGGCGGACGGCCTCTTGCGCGACCTCGAGCTCAACATCGATGGGCCCAAGCAGATCTCGCCGGTCTACCGCATGGACGCGCTTGACGCCCGACCCCAAGCAGGCCGGTAAGCAGTCCGCGCTAGCATGAAAAGGAGAAAACCATGCCGCAAGAAGGACAAGAAGGACAGGAGACGGTCTTCAGCAGGATCATCCGCCGCGAAGTGCCCGCCGACATCCTCTACCAGGACGAGCTGGTGACCGCCTTTCGCGACATCAACCCGCAGGCGCCCACCCACGTCCTGATCGTCCCCAACAAGGCCATTGCCTCCATCAACGACGCCAGCGAGGAAGACGAGCCCGTCCTGGGCCGGCTCTTCACCGTCGCCGCCAGGCTGGCGCGCGAGGAGGGCGTAGCCGAGAGCGGCTACCGCGTCATGATCAACTGCGGCCGTGACGGCGGCCAGGAGGTCTACCACCTGCACATGCACCTCTTCGGCGGCCGCCGCCTGGGGCCGATGCTGGCGAAGTAACGGGCGTGACCTCCACCCCTCCCTCGAGCGCCTAGCGCGTGAGGACTAGGGGAGTGGGACGCGGGAAGACCACAGGGCGCCCCGACCGCGCATAGACTCATAAGCATGCGGCGGTTTATCGCGCAAGGCCGGAACACCGGCTTCAGCTGCCTCCACTGCGGGCTCGAGGTGCCCCCCTTGGCGGGCGGAGGTTGCCGCAACCACTGCCCGCGCTGTCTCTACTCCTTGCACCTAGACATCTATCCCGGCGACCGCGCCTCGGACTGCGGCGGTCTGCTCGAGCCCGTGGCCGTGGATCACAGCGCCAAGAAGGGCTGGCTGATCGTGAGCCGCTGCCGGGCCTGCGGCGCGCTGCGGCGCAACAAGGCAGCTTTGGATGATCCGGTCACGCCCGACGACTACGAAAAGCTTGTCGAGTTGAGCCGCGCGCCTCGTCGCTAGTCTTCAGGCTGGGCGCGGTCGCCGGCTCAGGCCCAAAGGAGCGAGGTGAACGGGCAAGGGCCCGTGGGAAGCGGAGGTGCCCCTTTGCTCTGCCTCAGGGCTGGAAGCGGACCAGCACCACCGACTGCGGGGGCAGGTTGAAGCGCAACTGGCCGCCGGAGACCTCGAGCAGCGCCAGCCTCTCGGTGCTCTCGGCGCCCCTGCGGGCGTCGTCGAAGCGGTAGAGTTCCGCGCTGCCGGAGCCGAGCAGCGCCGAGACATCGACCTGAACGTCGTGGGCTGCGCTCTCGGAGCGGTTGCTCATGAGCAGGTTGTAGCCCTGCGGCGCTTCGCGCGTGGTGATGGCCATGACGTCGCTGGTGCCGGCGGGCAGCTGCGTGGGGAAGACCTCTTTGCCGCCGTTTAGGGCCATGATCGCCAGCTTGAGCGCGTAGAAGCCCGCCCGCCTGCTGCGGTCGCCCTTCATCAGCCCGACAGCGTGCTGGATGTTGCCGCCGACGGCGTTATCGAGGTCGTCGTCGTCGTACATCCGCCACACCAGGACGCCTTCCGCGTAGCTGTCGCCCGGCGTGGAGACGGTGATCAGGTTGTCGATGAGGTTGTCGATGATCGAAGGGATCTGATCCCAGTGCCCCTCGGCGCGGCGGCCGTGCGCGCCCATTTCCGTCACCCAGATGGGATAGTCGCGGACATAGGCGGGCACGCCGCTCTCGCGGGCGACCTCGCGCGCCCAGGGCACCACCCTCCTGATAGTATCGTAAAAGCCATGAAGGTCGATGACGTTGAACATCGACGGCTGGTAGTAGTTCCTGTCCGCAAAGCTCGAGCCGCCGCCGTCACGAAACAAGACGGGCAGCCACTCTCGCCGGCTTGGCCCGCCCGAGAGGACGCCGCCGTGGAGCCAGCGGGGCCGGTCGTCCAGGTAGGTTTCGTAGACGAAGTCGATGGCGTCCCTGGTGTACTTGACGAACTCGAGGTACTGCTCCTTGGTGCCGCACCAGCCCTCCGAATGCAACTCGTTTTGCTGGTTGGGCTCGTTGTGCAGCGACCAGCGATCGACGCGCATATCGGCGCCGTTGCGGACGTTGATCCAGTAGGCGACGGCAAAGACGTGCTGCCACCACTCGTTCCAGTCCGCTTCGCTGAACTCCGGCCAAAAGACGCGCGAACCGTCGGGGGCGCTGCAGGAGGTGATGGGAGCGCCCAGCCAGGGCAGCCAGGATTCGCCCCGGTTGGCGCTGTTTCGCAACATCGCGATTGGCTGCATGTCGGGAACCGTATAGAGGTCTCTCAAGATGTCGCCGTAGGCCGCCATGTTGCGGTCAAAGGCGGCCCAGTTGACGAACTCGCCCGCTCGCGAGGGGTCGCTGCTCAAGATCTGCCTCATCTCGGCCATCGACGGCGAGCCGTAGACGCCGTTATCGTCGGTAGGCTCGAACTCCTCCATACCGCCAAAGTAGCGGTAGGAGGTGAGGCCGAGCTCGCGCACGTCCTCGATGTCAAAGGAGTCGTTGTTGAACACGTCGGCGTTGGCGCCGATGTGCTTGATGCTCAGGCCGCTCGGGCTCCCGGCGATCCGCACCGCGAGGCTCGTCCCAACGGGCGCTTCAGGCGTACCGGGCACTTCAGGCGTACCGGGCTCGCCAGGCGTAGGGGGTTCATCAGGCGTAGCCGGTGGCGCTGGGCTCTGGCCGTCGCTCACCCTGAAGCTGAGGTTGAGCGGCTCGCCCGCCGTTCCCTGGCCGCCGCTCGCGCCATAAGGCGTGGCGCTCAGATGATAGGCCCCGGGCTCGGCCGTCAAGCCGGCTTCACTATCCGCAAAAAGGGTGTAGGGCGCGCTGTTCTGAACGCGGTTATGGCTGTCGCCGACCACGCTCAGGACGACGCTGCCGGCGCCTGGCGGGTCGGTATTGATGCGGATGTTGAGGTTTCTCGCCGTCACCTGGCTGAGGTCCAGCGTCGCGCCTTCGCGGATGGGATCGAAGCCGGTGATCGGCTCGTCAGTGTCGGCGTCGACGAGGCTGAAGCTGACGACGGCCGGCGGCGCGCTGGCCGGCGGCGGATCGGCCGGCGGCGCGACCGGCGTTCTGTCACCGCTCGCGCAGCCCATCATGACGAGCAACGCCACCAATCCTGCTATCGCCCTGCAAGCTACCCCCCAGCGGGGGCGGCGGAATTCATCATCTGTCATTTTGGACCTCCACTTCCGAATCCTCACTTCTCACTTGTCACGTCATGCTGGTCTTTCTGGTCACCGACCAGATCCTCTATCCTACTGCCACATGCTCTGACACAGAGATCAGGCGCATTACAATCTTAGCAAAGGCAGGTAGGGGCAAAGGTATCAAAGGGACGAAACGCCTGCAAAACCGGCGGCAAGGTATCCGTACCTGGCTGTCCGTACCTGGCTGTCCGTACCTGGCTGTCCGTAAGGCACCCGTATCCATAAGACCTTGGGCCCTCGAGGGGCTCACGCGGTGACCGCTCCAGCGCGGCCAGGTTCGCCGGGGCCGCTCCGGCCCCGCGCAGTGATATCCTCGGTTGACTCACGAGCGGGCACTGCATGCAGTGACACAGCGAATGATGCAGCGAAAGATGCAGCGAAAGATGCAGCGAAAGATGCCCGGAAACGGCGCCTGAACCGATGCCTAGGAGAGGATATCTAGGAGAGGATATCTAGGAGAGGATATCTAGGAGAGACAGCATGCCCGACACGATTTTTTATAACGGTACCATCTTGACCATGGACCCGGCGCGGCCGCGGGTAGGGGCCCTGTCCCTGCGCGGCGGCAAGATCCTCGAGCTCGACGACGGCGTGCAGGGCACGGCCCTATCCGGTACGCGCCGCGTGGACCTCGCGGGGCGCTGCCTCTTGCCCGGCTTTCACGACAGCCACGTCCACCTGACCCAGCACGGCTTCGAGCTCTCGCAGCTCAAGCTCGCGGACGCGCCTAGCCTCGAGCAGGCCCTGACGCGCGTCGCCGAGCGCGCTCAGGCGGCCGAGCCGGGGACCTGGCTCGTGGGCGCGGGCTTCTCGACGGCGCGCTGGAGCGTGACCAGCCTGGACAAGGGGCTCCTCGATAAGGTCGCGCCGCATCATCCCGTCTACCTGCGCTCGCAGGACCACCACAGCGCCTGGGTCAACAGCCTCGCGCTGGCGGCGGCGGGCATAACCCGGGACACGCCCGACCCGCGGGACGGGGTGATCGTCCGTGACCAGGCGGGCGAGGCGACCGGCATGCTGCTCGAGCTCGCCCAGCGCCTGGTGGGCGCCGCCGTGCCCGCGCCCAGCGACGAGGACATCCGCCGCGCGCTCGAGCTCGCGGGCGAGGACCTGGCCCGGCTCGGCATCACATGCGTCCACCACATGAACTACGAACCGGCCGCCTACTGGCGAGAGCTGGCGCTGGCCGCCTCCCGCCAGAGCTACCCCCTTCGGGTCTGGGCCTGCATCAACCAGGACGACATCGAGGCGGCCGCGGCCATCGGCCTGGCGACCGGCCAAGGGGGAGACCGCTTCACGGTCGGCGGCGCCAAGTTCTTCGCCGACGGCGCGCTCGGCAGCCTGACCGCCTGGATGCTCGAGCCCTACGGAGGCCCCGGCAACACCGGCATGGCCGTCCACGGCCCCGAGGTCCTGGCCGAGCGCCTGCCCAAGGCCATCGCCGCCGGCCTGACCCCGGTCGTCCACGCCATCGGCGACGCCGCCAACCGCGCGGTCTTGGACGCGCTCGAGGCCAACCTGCCCGCGCTTCAGGCCGCTGGTCTGAGGCCACGCGTCGAGCACGTCCAGCACCTGCACCCAGACGACTTGGAGCGGCTGGCGCGGCTCGGCGCGATCGCCTCCGTGCAGGCCTACCACCTCGTCTTCGACGCCAAGCGCATTTCAGAGCTCCTGGGCGACCGCTTAGGGCGTGCCTACCCGATTCGCTCGCTCCTGGCGGCCGGCGCCCACCTAGCCTTCGGCTCGGACACGCCGGTCGCCGACCCCGACGTGCGCCTGGGCCTCCGCGCCGCCACCGAGCGCCGAGGGGAGGGAGGCGAGACCCTGACCCCAGACGAGGCCATAGGCGTCCAGGAGGCTCTGGCGGCCTACACCCGCGGCGCGGCCTTCGCCATCGGCCGGGAGGCGCGCTCGGGGCAGCTAAAGGAGGGCTTCGACGCGGACTTGGTGGTCCTCTCGCACAACCCTTTGGAGAGCCTGGACGGGCTCGAGGTCCTGGGCACCATGCTGGCGGGGAGGTGGACGAGAGAGCTCGAGGGCTAGGGCCGCGTTCTTTCACCCTTGCCGTTTCCTCCCGCGGGGCAAGGCTCCATCTCGCGCTGATGAGAGCCCGTAGGCGACCTTTGCCGTACTCGCGGTGGTCGAGAATTTTTCCTCAGGTATCAGGTATAATGCCCCTCTAGACAAATGAGCTCGAGGGGATTTTT